>JAEELB010000096.1 GCA_016288705.1 Lachnospiraceae bacterium
GACCTCATGGTACAGGTCTCCCAGGTGACATCGGTATCGGTTTCATTATACTGAACTATATCTATCAGTTTATCCGCAAGGAGAAGGGCGTTACCGTTATCATCAATATCCAGGACACGCCATTTGATGGGCTGCTTTTCATCCGCAGGATAGGTTGTCTCTCCGACTGTCGTCTCTTCTGCGTAGCACTTCCCGTCTCCGTTGGTGTCCTCCTGCCAGTAGTTCCCGAACCAGATGCAGTCCCAGGTGGAATAAGTTGTATTGCCCTCAGTTTTTGTCCGCGGGTCATTTATGACAGACAGGTCGGAAGCAGCTGTATCACCTTCCACAGACAGGGCTGTTGCTGTGACGGCTTCGTTTTCGGCAGGAATGCCTGAATCCATCGCCACCACCGGCTGCGAAAGCGTAAGCGTAAGCCCCGCCGTAAGCGCCAGAGCCAGCATTCTTTTGAAGCCATGCCTTCTCATATTATTCTTCATCCCATTTCCTCCAAAACCCCTTTTTTGCCGTGAGGATTCTCCGTTATTCAAACAGTTCATCGCCGGACACAGTATTCAGTGCTATACCGGAGTACTTGTTTTTAGCCAATCCATTAACCGTGATAAGGGTGATATGAATTGATTTTTCAGTTCCGGTTTCTTTCTGAAAGACAGACATTCGCCTTTCAATTTTCGCATATTCTTCAGAAGATATTTCATATGCGGTATTTGAATATTTTGCTTCGCAAAGGTTGATTACCCCATCCCTGCGGTCGATCAGAAGATCTATCTGGACACCCGGATCTGATACCCTGCTTCTCCATGCATACTCTTTACTTTCAACGCCGCTTATTCCCAGTGCTTTTTTTATCTGTTCAACGTGGTTAAGAACTGTCATTTCAAACGCATTCCCTCTCCAGGAGTTATAGCTCGGGGTATTGACATATTCCATCCATGAACGCAGATCGTTGTTTTCGGACATGAAGTTCAGATAAAATGCAACAAATGGATCAATCAGCTGAAAGAAAGCTTCATTCTTTTGCTTGGAATTGTTTTTGTATTTTCTGATAAATCCACACTTGGAGAGGCGACACATCTCGAAATTTCATTTATCTCGTGTTTTCTTCCTATTATTCTCATTTGCACCTGCCAAATCCGCTATAATCTGCCATTTTATCCGAAAAATGACAGCTTTTGGCAAATTATAAACCTAAAAATAAATATAATATGCCATTTATACTATCAGAAGATAACGGAACAATCAACGCATAATTCGTTACTTTACTATCAATTCGCAGAAGACTGTGTTGTATGTAGACTCACCTGTTTCGGGCGATGCCTTCACCTCGTAGCATCCCGGTTTTGCGGTGCTGTCCACGGATACCATCCCCTTTTCATCAACCGTTATTCCCTGATGATATTCGTCCGTGATGTTCCAGGTGAGTTCCGGAAGATCGTTGCCCTTCACGGACATTTTGGGTTTCAGGGTGACTGTCTTCGGCTTTGGCATTGATTTCGCACCGGGCTTCGGCGGTTTCGGTGCCTTCACGGATGCGGAAGTTTTGTTGAGTTTAATGAAAGCGTCACTGTGATCCGGAGATACATTGATCCGTATGGTGTCAGTGATCTTTCCGGATTTAACCGTGATGGTCGTCCCCTGTATGCCCGGGGTTGTAGCCACTACGTAGCCGGACTTTGATACCTTAATTCCCTTGCCTTTCACCTTGAATGACAGGTCCCTGGGATCGGTGTTGCCGGGAGTGCATGTGGCAATGAGGCGCCTGCCCCCGCCAACTGTGAGGGTCATGGTGTAACTTCCTTCCGCATCTGGTCCGGTACCGGGATCCGCGTTCTGCGACAGTGAAAGCACGGTTGTGGGTTTCTTAACAAGCACTTTGGTGACAGCCTCCGTCAGTTTCTTTTCCGAACTGTTATTCCTGACTGTCCAGACAATGTATGCTGCCCCTGCATCCACAGGTGTTATCTCAAAAGTCGCCTTTGACGCTTTGGCCCGGTCTTCTTTGTTGTACTGCGCTGCTCCGATGGAGCATATTTTCGCGCCTGCGCTTTCAGTAAAATCATCGCCGCTTTCGTTTAAGGCCTTTACGGTTCCAGTGACTGTGTACTCGGAACTTCTGAAACCCTTTGGGATAGTGACGGATACAGTGTATGTCTTTTTCTTCTTTGCGTCGCCGGAAACAGGACTGACAAACTCTATCCCGCCGTCAGTCGTTTCCCCGGCAACTGCCCGTAACTCTCCATCATTCTCCGGCGCGGGCACCTCTGCCTTTACAGTTTTAGGTGCTTTGAGCTTTTTATCAGGATCTTCGTTAAATAAAGGCAGATTACCGTTTACCGTTATATTGAACACCGTGGTCATCCCGCAGCATTCTGCCGTCACCGTGGCCTGAGCCTTCCCGTCCTTTGCGCTCTTCTTCAGGTTCTTTGCGGTGACAATGCCGTTCTTCAGGGACACGCATCCCTTTGAGGAAGCATTGTTGAAGCTCAATGTCCACCTCGTGCCATAGGTGTACCGACCCTCCGTGTTCAGACGCAGGCGCTGGATCTCTCCGGGGATCATATTGTAGTAAGTCTTAACCGGTGTCTTCACCAGCACATTGCAGGAAGCGGTACGCAAACGGTCTTTTGTGGTCACTGTTATATAAGCGCTGCCATCCTTTAATCCTGTCACCAAACCATCCCCACTCACGGTGACTGTACTGTTATCAGAGGTTCTCCAGGTCATGTCTCTGTTAAAGGCATCCTCCGGCTCTATTTCCGCAGTCAACTGTACGCTGTTTCCGGATCTGATGAGAACCTGTGAAGAGAGAGTCACTCCTGTGACCATCTTCTTCTCATCCGAAAATTCATCACCTCTCGAATCCACACACCCCGCATAGCTCCAGAGAGCCGAAGCATCCGCAAGATTCATCCTGAAAGCAGGGCGTACACAGAGGCCGCCCTCAAAGTTCAAAATAGTACCAAAAGCATTTGCAGAGCCATTATTTTCAATAAATGCGGCTCTGTATTTGTCATCGGCATCATCTCCGCCCGGCGAACGAAGCCACCAGGAATCAGGGGTCTCCTCGTCAAAGGAATCGGGAACATAACCGTACAGACTTTTTCCAAGGACAAAGGCGGTGTTTACAGCCAGCCTTGTATGATCTTCCTCTGTCATATACTTGGGATTTACATATTCATGTCGTGGAAGCTCAAAAGAATTTGAAA
>JAEELB010000097.1 GCA_016288705.1 Lachnospiraceae bacterium
CAAGCCCTTGTTTTACGAGGAAAATAAAGACCTGTTCCGTGAGTTCCGGGACAGGATCATCCATGTGGTGGTGGAGGATACACCAATGGATACGGATGCCTTCGGAAGGGATCACCACCAGAAATGCGCCGTTGCAAGGGGCCTTGTGAACTGCAGTCCCGATGACATCGTGATCTTCAGCGATGCGGATGAGATCCCAGATCCTGAGACGCTTAAGAATCTTTTGCCCTCGGTTGAGGACGGCCGCATCTACATGCCCGCCCAGAGGCTTTTCTACTGCTACCTGAACCTGGAGGATGTGTCCGGAAAGAATCTGTCCGTCACCGGTGAGTTCGAGGATGTGCCCGAAAGCGAAAGGAAGTGGCTTGGGACGAAGATCTGCAGGTACGGCATGCTGAAGGACAGGACCACCGAGAGCCTGAGGGATGCGGAAAGCAGGTCTTTGGGAGTCCGGGTGGAAAACGGAGGCTGGCATTTTTCCTACATGGGAGGCACGGGAAAGGAATCCGTGGAGGAGAGACTCAGGTACAAGATAAAGAGCGCCGCCCACCAGGAATACAATACCAGGAGGTCATTGTTTGAAGCCTCCCGGAGGATCAGACAGAAGAGCGATATGTTCGGCAGGGAGGCCGAACTTAAGGTTGTGTCTGTGGATGACAGCTATCCCGCTTATCTCAGGGATCATCTGGATGAATACAGGTATCTCCTTTACAGGGAGCCGGGTTTTCTTGAAAAGATCAGGTACTCGGGGACGGAATTCCTTCTGTCCCTTCGGGACCGGATGAGGGGAACAGGGAAATGAGATCCGGGAAGATGCTGACCGGCACGGCTCTTCTCCCCGGACAGGGAATGGGAAACAGGCTCTTTTGTTATGTATCCGTAAGAAGCCTTTCTCTTGACGCAGGGGAGGATTTCTTCCTGAAGGGGGCAGAGCTTATGCCTGACTTTCTGTCATCAGCCCTGGAGGGGGCGATGACTCCGGATCCCTCCGGAGAACCTGCGGAATACAGGGAGCGGGAGGAACGGATATACATAGGGGACTCTGTCCACGATATGGTCCACGGCTGTTATGTGGCCGGAAAGGATCCCCACATAAGGAGAGCGAGAGAGGTTTCGGGCGCGGGAGACCGTCCGGTACTCATCAGCGGCAATCTCCAGGACGAGTCTTATTTTTCCGCCCACAGGCAGGAGGTCAGAGAGTGGCTGAAGGTTTCCCCCGACAGGGATAATAAGACCCTTGCCCGGGACAATGTCTGCCTCCTGAACGTGAGATGCGGGGAATATGTACAGGAGAACGCCCTGTTCCTCAAACGCTCCTACTGGCAGAGGGCCATGGAACACATGAGGAAGGTCCGGAACGACATGGAGTTTCATATCGTGACGGACGATACCCGGGAAGCCTCAAAGCTTTTACCCGGGATCCCGGCCCACCACGGAGAGGTCAGCGACGACTACAGCATGCTGAAGAACGCTCATTACCTGATCCTTTCCAACTCCTCCTTCGGCTTTTTTCCGGCTTATACTTCCGAAAACCTGAGATACGCCATAGCTCCCATGCACTGGGCGAGATATAATACATCGGACGGCTTCTGGTCTTCGGAACAGAATATCTATTCGATATTTACATACATGGACAGGCAGGGCGGGCTTCATACCCCCGAAGAATGCAGAGAACTCCTGGAGTCATACAAAGCGGGTCGTCAGGCCGTCAGAAAGACGCCTTATGACGATGGATGCGCTGCCGTCCGTTTCAGGGCTTTTCGGGACCGTGTCTCCTATCTCGGGAGACGGGCCATACGGAAGCTCATGGATCCGTGACTGGGGATCTGCCGCATCATTACCGAAGGATAATTTTGGGTAGTCGATTAGGGGAGCAACCCCCGGCCTGAAAGGCAGCGTATGTCTATTGTACTGCACTGTCCGGGATCATAACCGTTACTACGGTCCCGCCGCCCTCGCGGGGGCGAATGGTCAAGCTTCCACTGCACATCATTTCAAGTCTCTGACGGATGTTTTCAAGGGCTATGCCCGGTTCTGCAGTCCCTGCAGGGTCAAACCCCTTGCCCCTGTCTTCCACGATGATCTCACTGCCTGAATCCGTCTTTTTTGTCATGATTGAAATACGAAGTGGTCCGGTATACGGATCCCTGCCGTGTTTGACGGCATTCTCCACGATCGGCTGCAGAGTCAGCGGCGGGATGCGGAAAAAGGTATGTGGAGTGTCATAATCAACAAGCAGAGTGTTCTTATACAGAGCCTGTTCAACGGCAAGGTAGGCGCGCGTGTGTTCCAGTTCAGAAGTAAAAGGGATCATTTCGGCGCTGGCGATGGCAGTGAAGTTTTTGCGAAGATAGGTGGAGAAATCCAGTGTGACCAGCTGTGCCAGATCGGGATCTTCTTTGCAGAGATAGTAGATGCTCGTCATGGTATTGTATATGAAGTGCGGCCTCATTTGGAGAATCATGATGTCCGCTCGTTGATTGGCAATTTTTATTTTCTGACTGGCGATCTTCCTCTGGCGGGCCAGATCCTGCTCAATCTGATCGGCCAGTACGAAGCTGTACATGGACAGACCGGAGAGAACGTAGCTTAAGTCGATGAACAGGAATGCATCAATAAAAAGCTGTACGATCATAGCGGCGGACACCGGTACCAGGGCGATTAGAAAGCTTAAGAATATTTTTTTTGGAAGAAGCTTTCGGCGCCTTAACGTTCCTGTAAAATTGATGATCAGGATCGCGATCAATGGCAGCGGAAGAAGCGGGTACAGAGGTCCGCGGTAATAGTGCCAGTCAGGCGTGACATACCATACCCCACCATTGATCAGAGTGCCTGCAAGCACTAAAACATAGATGACCATAAGGACAATGACAGCTTTCATAAGCTTGCTGCGCAGAATGCTCTCGCCACAGTAATGAAGCAGATAAATCGTAAGCATTGGCAGGGGCAGCAAAAGGATCAGGCTTCCCGCGATCATTACGATATGGATAGCGATACCGGGGACGTGATAAAGATAGATAGCTGTTTCGGTCAGTGAGGAGAGGCAGCACAGGATAAAAACGATAAAATAGCTTCGGAAAAAGCGCCTGTTCCACCGGTCCATTCCGGGGATGACGGTACTGAACCAGATAACTATCATGCTCAGCATCAGTGATGCACTGATCATGGAAAACAAAATGTAATTGTTCCAGTTGCTCACTTATCACTACCTCCCATTGTAAATGGGTAACGTAGCTTTTTCAGCTGCTCCTTTACGCCCTCATGAGTAAGCGGTTTGAGAATAAAGCCACTGGCCTCGGTCTTCCAGGCATCGAAGGAGTAGTCTACGTAAGCAGTCAGAAACAGTATGTTCGTAAAGGGATATATTTTAAGCAGATCCCTGCATAGATCAAATCCGCTGGACGTTCCCAGTTCAATATCCAGGATAGCCAGATCGATCCGGTGAATTTTGGCATATTCAATCGCTTCCGCCGGCCAGATAAAGCCCGCTATCGTGGCGTTTGGCAGGATATCGCTCAGGACAGACATACCCCCGGTGAGGATGATCTCGCTGTCGTCCACCATGATGACATTGGGACATTTTTCGCTCTGGGCCACAAGCTGTAAAAGCGTGCTGGCGTCCACTCCAAGGCATTTGGCGAGGCGGAGTATCATCACAGCGTCCGGCAGCCGTCTGCCGCTTTCCCAATTTGCGATAGTGGAAGGATTGACAAACATCTGCTTTCCAAGCTGTTTCTGGGAAAGACCGCTTTTTTCCCTCAGCTTCCGCAGATTTTCCGCAAATATATAATCCATCGCAATACTCCTCCCCATCAGGTCAGGTTACCTTGAGCCTACAAATATGATAAACTTTTGATGTGGCACAGGCAATGTGAATTTATAAACCCGGGGGTTTTCAATCTGAAAACTCCTCTTGTATCAGTTTATGTACTGATGCAAAATAGTTTTGTGTCGTTTCTTAAGTGGGGTACGGAGACTGGCAAAAGAGACTGACAAAAGTAACATCAAAAATAGAAGAGAGGAGAATAATAAAATGGGTGCTGAGAATAATGCTGCAGGTATTACTAATGACGAGAACATAGTGAGGGAGGCAGCAGAGAGAGTACAGGCGCTGTATGGCGAGAACAAAAAGATCACGGACGGAAATTATGACAAGTCGCTGGCGGTAAAGTGCGTGAACGGCACCTTCATCGGCAGGAAGTCGGAAGGTGTCATTGCTTACAAGGGCATTCCCTTCGTTGGGAAACAGCCCGTGGGTGAGCTTCGCTGGAAAGCACCGGTGGACTGCGTGAGCGATGACGGCGTGTATGAGGCGTATTACTTTGGAAAGATCCCCCGTCAGGAGGGAAGCATCGGCCAGGTGGGGTCGTTTTACCCTCAGAGTGAAGCGTGTCTGTATCTGAACGTATGGAAGGCAGAGAATGCGGGGACAGAGAAAAAGCCTGTCATGGTATGGATCCACGGCGGTGCTTTTGAGATCGGGTCGACTGCTGAACCGCGGGAGGAGGGGACCAATTTCGTCAAAGAGAATCCGGATGTCATTCTGGTTTCCGTCGAGTACCGCCTGGGTGTCTTTGGCTTCTTCCATCTCTCCCACCTTCCGGACGGAGGGGACTATCCGGATGCCCAGAATCTGGGGCTCTTAGATCAGGTAATGGCATTGAAGTGGGTTCATGAGAATATTGCTGCCTTTGGCGGCGATCCCGATAATGTGACGATCTTTGGTGAATCCGCCGGCGGCGCAAGCGTGACATCGCTTCCGCTGATCGATGGCGCCCAGAAATATTTCCGCCGCGTCATTGCCGAGAGCGGCACTCCCGTTTTCA
Source organism: Lachnospiraceae bacterium (assembly GCA_016288705.1). Taxonomy (GTDB): domain Bacteria; phylum Bacillota; class Clostridia; order Lachnospirales; family Lachnospiraceae; genus JAEELB01. The sequence goes on from JAEELB010000097.1 coordinate 4,827, forward strand.
CGCGGTCTACGGAGGAATCCATTGCCTGTACGAATGAAGTGATGGAGATCCTCGGATGCAAAACCGTTGCTGATCTGCAGAAGGTTGAAGTAGAAAAGTTCTTACATGAAGCGGGAATCGCACTCAACCTTCGTACCTGGGCGGAGCGTGACGGAAGGATTATACCCCTTAATCCCTATAAAGCTTACGAGGACGGGGCTGCGAAGAATGTGGACATACTCCAGGGCTTCAACAAGGATGAAATGGGTTATTTCGTATGGGGTTTTGGGGTGGAAGCCTACGATGCGTTCGCCAGTGACCGAAGAGAAAAGAAGCTGGCACAAATGACAGAGGATGAGAAGGCACTGGCGGAGAGCTATCTGGGGGACGCGAAGGATGTAAGTCCGGAATACAGCAGCGACAGCCGGTTTTTTGACCAGATTTGTTTTATAGCGCCGGTGTTTAAGATGTCTGAAGGTCAGACAAAAGCGGGGGGAAGACACTTTACCTATTACTTTACGCCGGAATCCGGTACACCTTTGATCCGCAGCGGACACGGTATCGAGCTTGCGGTCGTATTCAATCATCCGGAGGAAACTCTCGTTACCGGAAGGGCGCTTGATGAAACCTTCTGTAAGACCCTGCGCAGGATGTGGGTCCAGTTCGCAAAGACCGGCAACCCGTCCCTTACGGCGGACATTTCTCCCGATGGCAAAGCGCATGAGTGGCCGATATATGACCTGAAGGACAGGTATGTGATGGTCTTCGATGAGTTCGACATTCATGCGGAGAAGGAAGCCGTGAGAAAGATCCTTGACTGGGAGAGAACCTATGACCTGACCAAATACTACACCATCTGATATCAGGGCGTGGCATCAGTTGGGGCGAAATTCTGATTCCGTGGAAAACAGGGCAATACAGAAAGGAGAACAAAACAGTGAGTGACATGAAGAGGGAATTCAAGGATTTAATCAGGTTCGAGCCTTACGACTACTTAAACAGCGAAATCACGGGAGACTATGACAAGGCCCATGCAGTGAAGTGCGTGAACGGCACCTTCGTCGGAACCGAGGAGAACGGGGTCGCGTCGTGGCTGGGCATCCCCTTTGCGAAGCCGCCCGTGGGCGAGCGCCGCTTTAAGGCACCGGAATACGTGGACGAGAGCGACCGTATCTTCGAGGCCAGGTACTACGGAAAGAGATCCTACGGCCAAAGCGAGGGAGGAGATTACGTTCAGAATCAGGCTGCCGAGGACTGCCTCTATCTGAATATCTGGGTAAACGAAGATGACAAGACCGAGAAGAAGCCGGTGATGGTCTGGATTCACGGCGGGGCCTATGTCGACGGCTCCGGCTCCCAGGCCTGCTACAGCGGAGCCAACCTCGTCCAGGCACAAAGTGACATCATCATGGTGAACATCAACTACCGCCTGAGCATGTACGGCTTCATGGACTTCTCGTCAGTGCCCGGCGGCGAAAGCTTTGGGACGGCACCATGCAACGGCCTGCTGGATCAGGCTATGGCGCTCAGGTGGGTGCACGAGAATATAGCCGCTTTCGGCGGTGACCCCGGAAACGTGACCATCTTCGGCCAGAGCGCAGGAGGCGGCTCGGTTTCCATTCTGCCGGTCATGAAGGAGGCGAACCAGTATTTCCAGAAGGCCATCGCCCAGAGCGGCTCCACCACACTGGCCTTCCCGGTGGACTGCGAATCCGCGCAGGGCAAAACGAAGGCGCTGCTCGAGTACACCGGCTGCAAGACCATGGACGACATAATGGCGTTATCCGAAGAGAAGCTTCAGGAGGCCTATGTCCAGGCGGTCGGCAGGTACACGTCCTGTCCCTACTACGGAACGGAGGTGCTCCCCGAGGCGCCCATCGAGCTGTATAAGAAGGGTCTGGCAAAGCACATATCCATTATGGCAGGCAGCACGGCCGATGAAGCCAGGCTGTTCATGGGTCAGGGCCCGGAGATGAACATAGAAGAGCAAAAGAAATTCGCCCGGCGCGCCGTGGGCGATGCAGTCCCCTACCTGAAGGAGGAGGACAAAAAGTACTACGAGGAATTCTACCGGGTCTGCAGGTTCCAGGAGCCGGGGCTTGCCGAGACGGAGTTCATCAATGAGCTCATGTTCAGGGTTCCCATGCTTAATCAGCTCGACGTGCAGAGCGCGTTCAACAAGACGTTCTGCTATTACTGGTCGTATCCGGCCAGCTTTGCGGATATGGGCGCCCCACATTCCGTGGAAATCATATTCGTGTTCAACGATCGCGGCGCCGGGACGAACAGCACCTTCAACGGCACGAACATCGCCGATGAGATCTTCAAGTTCGTTCAGCAGACGTGGACCAATTTCGCACGCTGCGGCAACCCGTCGACAGATAAGATCGACTGGAAGCCGTATTCGGTCGACGACCAGAACGTCCTGGTCATTGCAGGACCTGATGACATGCATATCGAACAGGGGCTCCTGACCGACCAGTACAAGGCCGTGCTCCCTCTGGTTAATTACTACCAGTTCATGGACAAGTACTTTACCCCCCACTACCTTTTCGATATCGTGGCAGAACGCGAGCAGAAATCCTAAGGAGGAAGCCCGGATCCCTGATCGGGAGAGAACCGCAATTTCGACGTGTTCCTGTTCCCTCCACCCCTCGGTGGAGGGAACATCAGATAACGGGGAGAGCAACGATGAGAGCAGACATGATCATCAAAAACGCAAAAATATTTACGGCTGATAAGGATAACCCGCAAGCTGCGGCCTGCAAGGAAGGCTTCAGCTTCAACAAGCCGAGTGAAGTGTATTTTGCCGGTAAGGAAATGAAATGATATTGATTGCAAAAGAAGGAAAAGGAGAGGTTTCAAATGAGCATGGATAAAAATGGGAATAAAGCGGATGGTGCCGATCTTATCGTGTACGGCAAGATTTTTACTTCTGAAAATGATCGGATAGTAGAAGCATTTGCCGTAAAGGACGGCAGATATGTCTATGTCGGTGACAGAAAAGGAGCCGAAGGATTTTTTGAAGACGGCAGGACTGAAATTCTTGACTATACCGGGAAGGGTCTTGTGATGCCTTCCTGCGGCAACGGCCACGCTCATTATTCGATGGGATATGCTTTAGAGTCAGTGGGTACAATTCTTGGCCAGGAAGATGATGTGAATAAGTTCCTCACCAAGATCGTTCCCGCTGCGGTAAAGA
>JAEELB010000098.1 GCA_016288705.1 Lachnospiraceae bacterium
GACGCCAAACAGTATCCCGATTATAAGAAGTTTAAGCTTTTCACCATGGATGAGACCGGGGAATTCAAGAAGCAGATATGGCCTCTTTCAAAGGCAGGATCCCCCGAGGCTCCCAAAGCTTCAAAATCCGCAGTGATAAAGGCTGCCGATGCTGCTCCTTTGAAGGGCGGTATCCTTTGCCTTGAGTGCTATGACAAGGACGGCAATCTCAAGGGCGACGTGAGATATCTCACCTCGGTGGCGCCTTATGTGTATTATGTCAGATCGGGTGATTCCGTAAATGAACAGAGCTTCTGCCTCTCTGAGCTTTCACAGAGCGATTCTCTCACGCTTAAACTGCAGGCAGGTACCTCCAAGAAGGAAGAGACTTTCACCCTTACCTCCGTGGTACCTACGTCCGGAATAGATACCCTGGAATATCCTCTGTCTAAAAAACAGAGTGTTCCCGCCATGAGGTCCTTCTTTAACGCAGAGGATTCGGGCGGAAATCTTACAATGGGCACGAAATATTTCTTCAGGGCGTGCAGCGTGTACGATTTCAGGGGGATGGATGTGAACTCCGCTCCTTCGAATGTGCTGACGGTAAAGGCCGGGCCCGCATTGTGCGAGATATATGAGATAAGCGGAGCCGATCCCGTAAAAGAAAGAGAAGCCTACAGGAAGGGCGATTATGATGACACGTCATATTGCGTGCACTATGACAGCTACAGCACCTGCTATAAACTGGGCTATGTGACCTTTAACATGGCTTCCGGGGAGAATCTCACGGATGAGAGCAAGTATTCGGCGGTGGAACTTATGAGGAGCGATTCCAGGCAGGGGATATTCAAGACCGTCAAGAAATATAAGCTTTCCGAGGTTAAGAAGGTTGAAGGGACCGAGCTGTATTACGTGACCTACAACAATTTCCCGCCCGAGGAGACCTGGTATTACTCCGTGAGAGCTGTTTCAAAGGAAGGAAAGGCTCCCGGAGGCTATGAGGACGGATATCAGAACACCACCAGGTTTGAATCCGTTCTTGGCATCATTTCCATCGACACAGGCGAGTTCGGCATAGGCATGGCCTGGGTCCACGACGATTGCGCAAAGAAGTACTGGGTCTATAGGGGAAAGAGCGACGAAGAGATCACAAACCAGCTGAAGAACAAGGCGAAGCCCTACAAAAAACTGAGCGGCTCCTCCTTCAAGAAGATCTCTGTGGAAGGTGAAGAACTTAAAGTCCATATCTATGAAGACACAAAGGTCACCGTAGGGGATAAGTACTATTACGCCATAAGACCGGTCTACAACGAAAAGGTTTCGGCAGCCCGGGATTATGATGAAGAGCTGGAAGAGCTCCTCTACCGCACCGGCGAGCTTGAAGCCACCGCTGAAGGAGTGGAGATAAAGACTGTAAAGGCTACCGATTACAGCACCGTACAGATCAATGTGAAGTGGTCGAAAGCAGCTGCAAAGTCCGGAAATAAGGTCACTGCCTATGAGGTCCAGCGTAAGCTTTCCTCCGAAGCGGATACCGATGAAAACTGGAAGCGTGTTTTATTGGCTGAGACAGGTGACCCCGAGTTCAAGAACCGTTCCTTCAATGATGTGGTGGTGACAGGCGTAACCTACAATTACAGGGTAAAGGCGTTCTACAACAACACTCAATCGGGTTCAGCTTGGGATGTGCTTTACAACAAAAAGACTCCCGCTTCGGCTTTCTCCACGACACTGAAGGCGGCGTCATTCTCCGTGTCAAAGCAGAGCGGCAGCGGATATCCTCTGGGCGGCGTTGTGAAGTTCACTGTGGACAAGAAAGACATGGAGATGGTAAATCAGGAAAAGCTCACAAATCTTAAGTTCTATGTGAAGACCGGAAGCTCTACCCTTATGTCAGGCATTGTCCAACCGGGGGTCAGCACCTATTCCTTTACGGATAATGAGTACCTCACCAGAGGACAGACCAGATATTATGCGGTGGAGATGATGTCCAATTCCGTTCCGAGCGAGGTTAAGACAGCGTCATATAACAAGCCTTCATCCATATCTCTTAACGCCGGAAAGTCTGAGATATATGAGGGCGATACCGTGACCATCAACGTGGGCTTCTCTTCGGGAGCCACTGTGAAGGATTACGATTGTGAGAGCTCCGATACCAGCGTTCTCAAGATCGAAAGCCATGAGGGCGGATCGATAAAGGTCAAGGGACTGAAACAGGGCAAAGCCAGGATCAGCGTCAGAGCGTATTACAGCGGCTGGACCGACGGAGCCACCGGGGATCTGAAGAAGAGTTATACCATCACCGTAAAGAAAAAGCCGGTAACGACTAATAAATGACCGGGGCGCACAGGTGAGCATGGAAAAGGACCTTTTCAACACAGTTAAAGAAGTATTCCCTGAGGTTATGACCCTTATGAAGAGTTGCGGCGAGATCCTCAGGAACGCCAATCCTTCTTCTGCCGATCTTGAGCAGAAGGAGGGACGGCAGAACTTTGTCACCGAATATGACAGCCTGATCCAGGAAAAGCTGAGGGAGGGCCTTGACAGGATCCTTCCCGGGGCGGCTTTTTTCGGAGAGGAAAACGGCGAACAGGATGACATCCGCAAAGGGATAGCCTTTATCGTGGATCCCATAGACGGCACCTCCAATTTTATGAAGGGGCTCGGGCACAATTGCATATCCATAGGGATCACGGTGGATGCTCATCCCGCAGCCGGGGCTGTTTATGAGCCTTATAAGGATGAGATGTACCACGCCGTCAGGGGCGGGGGCGCATTTTTGAACGAAAAGCCGATACATGTAAATAATGACACCCTGGAGACAGGCATCGTTTCAATGGGGACTGCCCCGTATTTTTCGGATCTCACCGACGTCACCTTTGAGAAACTCAGGTATTATTTTGACAGATGCATCGACATAAGGCGCTTCGGGTCCGCTGCCCTTGATCTCTGCGATGTGGCGGCAGGAAGGACCTGCCTCTATCTGGAGCTGAGCGTCGCTCCATGGGACTGCGCCGCAGGGGCTCTGATCGTTGAGGAAGCAGGCGGGAAGATCACGGATGGCGACGGGAACCCGATGCAGTATCTGCACAGGGCTTCGATCAAGGCCACCAACGGGGTGGCTGAATGACCTTTTCAAAGGACAGGAGGGAAAAAGCCTTCAGAGAGCAGGATCTGGACGTATACTATGACAGTTATCTGCGCCATCCCGGATCCGCGCTCCTGACTCTGATCGGCTTTTACAAGGGTTATTATCACAATTTTGTCCTGTCGGCCTTTTTTTATGTGATCAAGCACAGCCCTGTCTGGCTCATCCCCATAATCACCGCAAATATCATAAACAGCATTACCGGAAGGGCTCCGGACGTATGGAACACAGTGCTCATTAACGCCGCTCTTGTGGCGTTTTTATTAGTGCTCAACATACCCATGAACTGGCTCCACATGCATTTCCGGGCCATCGCGGTGAGGAGGGTCGAAGCAGGCCTTCGGAGCGCGCTCATCCACAAGATCCAGAAAATCTCCATCATGTATCAGAAAGAGCTTGAGTCCGGCAGGCTGCAGAGCAAGATAATAAGGGATGTGGAAGCGGTGGAGACTGTATCCGACCAGCTTTTCACCAATCTGCTGAACATATTGATAAACGTGACCGTGGCTCTTGTGGTGACCGTAAACAGGAGTCTCACCGTCTTTATCTTCTTCCTGATCATGGTACCCATAGCCGCCGTGCTGGCGTGGCTGTTCAAAAATCCCATAAAGAGCCGGAACAGGGCATACAGGGTGGAGGTTGAAAAGACCGGAGCCAGGGTAAATGAGATGGTAGAACTGGTACCCGTGACCAGGGCCCATGCGCTGGAGGATGAAGAGACAAAGCGCATGGATCTCATGGTGAGTCAGATCGCGGAACAGGGATATCTCCTGGACATCGTGCAGACAAATTTCGGCGCCGTGTCCTGGTGCATTTTCCAGCTTTTCCAGATGCTGTGTCTGGTGTTCACCGCCGGACTTGCGATCAGGGGAAGGATGGAAGTGGGGGATATCGTGCTTTACCAGAGCTATTTCACCACGATAGTGGCCCAGGTGACGGCTCTTCTGAACCTGATCCCCATAATCTCCAAGGGGCTTGAATCCGTGAACTCCGTGGGAGAGATACTGAACGTTTCCGACATTGAGGACGACATGCTCATGGAACCTCTTTCGGAGGTCAGGGGGGAATTTGAATTTAAGAACGTGTCCTACAGATATCCGAAGACGGACAAAAACGTGGTGGAGGGGATCGATCTGCATGTGATGCCGGGAGAAACCGTGGCGTTTACGGGAATGTCCGGCGCAGGGAAGACTACGATACTGAATATGCTCGTGGGCTTCTGTATACCTACCGAAGGCGTCCTGACCATAGACGGGGTAGACGTGAGGACGCTGAACTTACACAGCTACAGAGAGCATCTGGCCATGGTGCCTCAGGAAACGGTGCTGTTTTCAGGCACCATCAGAGAAAACATCCTCTACGGCACCGACGGCATTACAGAGGATGAATTTGACAAAGTGATACGTGAATCCGGACTCTCCGAGGTGATAGCGTCCCTCCCCGAAGGGATAGACACGATGGTGGGAGAGCGGGGAGAGAAGCTTTCCGGAGGCCAGAGACAGCGCATATCCATCGCGAGAGCCCTGATCAGGCATCCGTCCGTAATCATACTGGACGAAGCCACCAGCGCCCTTGACAGCCTTTCCGAAAAAGAGGTAACGGGCGCCCTGGACCGGGTTTCGGAAAACTGCACCAGATTCATCGTGGCTCACAGGCTTGAGACCGTGAGGAATGCGGACAGGATCGTGGTGCTGGACCACGGAAAGGTGGTTGAGTCGGGGTCTTTTGATGAACTTATTGATAAAAAAGGATACTTTTACAGGATGAAGATCGGATCAGGAGGGGATCATTATGCTGCGTAAGAAAATCACATCTTTGTTTACCGCATTTTTCCTTGTGTGTTCGGCTATTTCTCCATTTTCAGCCGGGACAGCGAGGGCAGAGGACGTACCCGCTGCCGAAGGGCCGGAGATGTCGGAAACAGTGCTTTCTGAAGAATCTGCATTCACGACGGAGGAAACCCCGGACAGTACAACGGAATCATACGGGCTTTCCGAAAGAATAGTGGGAACGCCTGTCGGCTTTGAACTCACTCCTCAGGAGATGCAGATCAAGTCCCTTATGAAACAGCATGATTCACTCAGTGAACTCAGGTCAGCCGCTGAAGGGACCGACTACATAGCGGGAGAGGTTTTCTGCCTGTGTGATTCAGAAGAGCGTGCGGGGGAGATCGCGGAAGCCTACGGTATAGATCTGATAAGGTTCAGCTCCGGGGTCGCCACCTTCGATGTGACGAAAAGCGGAATGAGCGTCCTGGAAGTGGTCGAAACGGGAGCGGATCCGGGAAACAGTCTTCCTCCTCTTGAGGCGAACTATATTCAGGAGAACATTCCCGTTGATGTAGGAGATAATGACGTTCTGGATATAAGCGGGACGGATCTGAATGCTCCGCAAAACTGGATGGATATCTATGAATCCCTTTCCAGCCCCGATCCTCTTCTCAAGCCGGATGATCCAAATTACCAGTGGTGGCACGATGTGGTGGACAGCTGGGCAGGCTGGGGACTGTACGGAACTGATTTCTCAAAAAGCGGGATCAGGGTCGGAGTGATAGACTCCGGAATAAATGCGACCCATGAAGACCTGAAAGGGCATACCACACAGGTAGCTACAGTAGGCGGAGGAGCCACCACAGCGGACGGACACGGCACTCATGTGGCCGGGATCATCGGCGCCACGGCCGGAAACGGCAAAGGCGGAGCGGGGATAGCTCCGGGTATACAGCTGGTAGCCCTGAATCACACGGATTCATCCGGTGATATTCCTACGAATTATATCATCGAATGCCTGAATTATGCGGGAAACAACGGGATCAATATCGTAAATATGAGCTTTGGCTCCAGCGCTTATGAGGCCAGTGAGGATATTGCGATCCAGAATGCATACAATATGGGAGTCACGCTTTTGGCGTCAACGGGAAATGACGGCGCGACCGTGTACAAGTATCCGGCTCAGCTGGACCATGTGATCGCCGTAGGCGCGGTCCAGCAGGACGGGACGCGTTCTCATTTTTCCACTTTCGGAAAAGGGGTAGCGGATGTGTATGCTCCGGGTTCGGATATGATGAGCACATACACCGGCGGAGACAGCGCTTACGAAAAAGAGCAGGGCACATCCATGTCCTGTCCTGCAGCGGCAGGTCTCTGCGCTCTGTATATGAGCATATTAGGCCCTCAGGATCCGGACACGATGGCAGATATACTTACAAAGAACACCATTAAGTCAGCCTCTTCCGATGCCGGCGCAGGTATCGCGAATATCGCCCTGATGCTTGGCACAGACACTTCGGCTCCCACCTTTGAACTCAGGAACAGCGAAAGCGCACTGACCGCAAAGGTCAAAGGCGGGGAGACGGGAACTGCCGAAACCGATGCGGGGGCTACTCTTACTATAATTCCCGAGGCATACGGCGGAAGTACGAAGCTGAACAAGGATACCCAGATATTCTACACGGTCAACGGGAAGGTTCCCTCGTTCAAAGACGGAAGATCGAATAAAGACGTCTTTCTGACAACTGACGGCGTTCTGCAGATCAGGGATCTGGTCTCCGCCGGAAACGGAAAGACCCAGAAGCTCACGATCAAAGCCGTGTGCGTGACCGGGATCGGCACTGTCAGCAAATGCACGACCATTAAGCTCACGGTAGTTCCCACGTTTCCCGATGAACTGATCATATATGATCTGCCGGGAGGAAAGCTTGCCCCCGGAAAGACATGGCAATTGCAGGCCCGCCTCCTGACTCTTATCAACGGCACAAGCTATGCCCGGACCGTGAAAAACGGAAGCTGGGAGATCATTTCCGGCGCGGATATCGCAACCGTTGATCCCAGGAAAGGACTTGTGACCACCGTAAAAGGACGATCCGGAAGTGTAACGGTGAAATGCACTTATTCCGAAGAAGGAAATTCGGTTTCCGGGACTGCAACCCTTACCGTAGGGGCGATCTCACCCGTAAAGAGCATTGAACTCAGTGAAAAGAATATCAGGCTCAGCACCCCCGTGAGCTCCGAAAAGCTGGGGACCGGTACCTCTGCCACAGTCAGCATAATATCGGTCATGGATGAAGAAGGAAACGACATCACCTCAGACTCAAATGTGAACTGGCTGTGGAAGTCCTCCGATACAAGGATCGCAACCGTTACAGGTTCCGGAAAGAAAGTGATCGTCAGCGCAAAAGGAAAAGGAAACGCCACAGTCACCTGCTGCGCCCGGGATGGTTCCGGCAAAAGCGCTTCATTAAAGGTAAACGTGGTCCAGCTGGTCACCGGCATAGAGATAAAGGGACAGGGCTGCATCGCAAAGGGCAGTACCGCAAAGTACAAAGCGGACCTGAAGGCCTACAGCACAGGGTTTAAGAAATATGACACTCCCTTTGACAAGACAGTGACCTGGTCCCTTCGTGAAACCGAGGATTCCCAGGATTTTCAGCAGCTTGACGGCATATCCGTCGATCAGAAAACCGGTGCCGTAAACGTTTCGGAAACCGGCCTGACCAGTTTCTGTGTGGCCGCCGCCGCTAATGACGGGAGCGGAGTCCTGGGTATGAAAAAAGTGAAGGTCGTTCCTTATCAAACAAAGATGATATATGTTTACCCTTCTCCAAACGCTCCGGTATATAAGCCGGTCATAGGAAAAAAGAGCGGAAACGTGGAGTCGCTTCAGCTTTTCACGGTTGACGCAACCTCCGGTCCCTACAATGAATCGGAGATAGTCCTGAACGGGATTACGGAAAACGGATCTGTTCCTTGCTGGACAAACAGCAATCCCGGGGTCATTTCCGTCAGTGATTCCGGGGGAAGCATCAACATCAGGGCGCTGAAAAAGGGATCGTCTGTCATAACCTGTTCTGCAGACGACGGCTCCGGGATCAAAGCAAAGATAAAAGTGAACGTCATAGTCCCGGTTTCCCATCTGATGCTGACGAATCAGGTGCTGTTGACCTATGCAAACGGTGCCGGAGCCGATACATTTTCCATGCTCGGGATCGGAAACTCCACCAAAACAAAGGTCACGATCGGCAGTGATTACGGAAAGCCCACCAACACAAAGATCAAATGGGAATATGAGCCGGTGGGCTTAACGTTCAATAATTCCATCGGCGCTTATGAACCCGTTCATCTGTCCCCGGATGATCCCATGTACAGCTCCGGGTATTTTTCGGGCAGCAACGGTACCGTTAAATTTTCAAATAAAGAATCCATAATCTCAAGCTACGGCGTACTGGTAAAAGCTGCCGCCACAGACGGATCGGGAGTATATGCACGGAAGCTCTTCGTTCCCTGCAGATCATTTTCCCAGCTGGCCTTTGACACAGGTAAAAGATATTCAAATTCCGCACGTGTCACATATTATTCGGAGAATGAATACGGTTCCAAATATAGATACCCGGTTTTCGGCAAGGCCGGGAAGAAATGGTACTATTCAGGCGACTTTTCCGTAACCAGCAGCGATCCTTCAGTGGCCAGCGGGATGAAATACTATGAAAATGGTTGTTATTACCTGTCCGTATCCTACGGAGAAAAAACCGGCAAAGCCAAACTTACTCTCACCACAAAGGACGGTTCCGGTGCAAAGGCAACGCTTGATGTGAGTGTGATCGATTAATGGTTCATATCGATAAGGTCCTTATACGGCTATCTGCCCTGGCGGCGGCAGTCATCCTGATCTGTCCGGGCTGCGGAGAAACAGGACCCGGAACAGCCGGAGAAAAGCCCCCGGTGGTGGAAGATATAACTCTTTCAACGGAAACGGGGTCCATGACGGAAGAAAGCACGGCTACCGCTGCGGAAGGGGAGACGGATTCGGAATTCACGGAAAACCGCGGAAAGGAAGACGGGACGGAAACCGGTCCTCCGGATCCGGGATCCCAAGGGCCTTCGGAAACCGTTAAAGAAACCGCATCCGTGAAGGAAACGGGAGATCATGAGGATACGGACATGAACGGAGACAAGCTTAAAGAATACCCGGTAGCGGATGAAGTGGCCGCGGGCTCTGAACTCATGTGCCTCTGCGATACGAAGGAGGAGGCGGAGTCTGTTGCCTCCCAGTACGGGATCAGCCTTGAAAGGTTCGAATACGGGGTGGCCACCTTCCACACCGCGGAAGATCCTGTGGCTGTCATAGAGCGGGGCAGAGCTGCCGGATTAAAGCCTCTGGAGCTCAACCGGGTAATAAGGGTGGACGATCCCGTGTACACGCCCGTTGAGGAACATATTATCCGAAACTGATTGACAATTTCCACAATACAAATTATATTAACTTGTATGGATCTTCTGTCATTTATGGTTGCAGGATCCTTGTTAGGGTACAATATGTTGTGGAGCCAGGGCGGCTGGCGTTCAGATTCGATGGAGGTGATATTTTGGATAAGACAGAACTCATTAATGCGATCTCTGATGAAACCGGCTATACGGAAGAAAGCATCCGGCAGATGGTAAATGCAGCAGTGAAGATTACCGAGGAAAAGTTAAAAGCAGGAGAATTCGTCCGCATTCTCGGATTCGGTACCCTCGATACCGTTGAAAGGGCTGAGCGCACGGCGATCGTTCCCAATATCGACAAAAAGATAAAGATCCCCGCGACTGTTGTTCCCAGGTTCCGCGCGGGTTCCGAACTTAAGGCTATTGTCGCCGACAGCAGAAAGGCAAAGAGCAAGTCCAAAGCGAAAGCAAAAGCCAAGAAGAAAAAGTGAGTCTTACTGATTTTAAAAAGTTCTTATTACGTGGCGTAAAAGACGAAAATGCATCTGATAAGGCGGCACTGATAGCCCGCCTTATCTCTGTTGCCATGTGTTTGTATTATTTTGTGGCGCTCTGCTTTTTCGCTTTTACCGCTCCCCATCACAGCGGGGCCGTGACCGGCTGCGCCGTGTTTTTGGCGTTCAGTTTTTATTCCGCTTATCTCACTTATCATGAACGCACGAATATGGCTCTTTTCATCTATTATTCTTCCACCCTTGCATGGGTGGCGATCTGTTCGGTCCTGTTCGGGTTTAACAGTTCGGTCGATGTGTTCATGATAATAATCACGCTCCTGGTCTATACCACCAATTATCTGCCCATACTCATGAAGTTTGTGATCTCTTTGGTGGTTTTCGGGCTGGAACTGTTCCTGTATATATATCAGATAGCTTACGGCCCTCAGCTTGTGCTGGGCTCCACCGTAGGCAATGTGATACAGATACTGAACGCGGTGATCCTCTTTGTCTCGATGACCATCGTGATGGCGGTATTTACAAACGATACCATGAAGACAGAGGCAAAACTTGCGAAATACAACGAGAAGCTCCATAAGCTTGCCGGTCAGGATCCCCTGACAAAGCTTCCCAACAGAAGGAGCATCCTCGATTATATGAAGAACTGCATCTCCTCCTGTGATCAGCATTATTCCGGCATGTGCGTGGCTATGGGCGACATAGACTTCTTCAAGAAGGTAAATGACACCTACGGACACGATGCGGGAGACGAGGTCCTTAAGAGCCTTGCGAATCTCTTCATGGAGAATATGAAGGGAAAGGGCATGGTGGCCAGGTGGGGCGGTGAAGAGTTCCTCTTTGTATATGAGAATATGAACCTTGACGACGCTGCGGTCTATATGGAAGAGATGCTCCGGAAGGTAAGGGCGATACACGTGCTTTACGGCGGGAATGACATAACCTTTACCATGACCTTCGGCATTACTGATGTCGATATCAGGATGGACAAGAACTCCAACGATGAAGAGATCACCGACAATATCAATTCAGCCGTGGGCGAAGCCGATCAGAAGCTCTATTACGGCAAGAAGAACGGCAGGAACAAGGTCGTCGTCTGACATTTCGTCTTCAGATCACCCTGCAATTTATAGCACATAATTATAGACCGGATCCAAAATAATGATTTTGTGCTACTCCCTATCCGGCTTAAGGAAAACCCGTTACAAATTTTTACTATTTTCAAATCGTGACCGGATGATATAATGAACATCGTCAAGTTGATGTGCGTAATGCACAAATACGAAAAATAAGAAAAGGGAGGAAAAAAGATGAAAAGAAAAGTTATCAGTGCTGTACTGTCAACTGCTTTAGCAGCTAGCCTGCTGGTAGGCTGCGGCGGATCAGCAGCTCCTGCTCCTGCACCGGCCCCCGAGGCTCCTGCAGCGACCGAGGCAGCTCCTGCTCCTGAAGCACCTGCAGCGACCGAAGCAGCTCCTGCAGCGACAGAGGCAGCCCCTGCAGCTGATGCAGCAGCAGCAGGCGGAAAGGTCGGCGTCTCAATGCCTACCAAGGATCTCCAGAGATGGAATCAGGACGGCGACAACATGCAGAAGGAACTGACCGCAGCAGGTTATGAGGTTGACCTTCAGTATGCTAACAACGACGTTCAGACCCAGCTTTCACAGGTTGAGAACATGATCTCCAGCGGATGCTCAGTTCTGGTCATCGCAGCTATCGAAGGATCTTCACTCGGTGAGGCTCTTGACATGGCTAAGGATGCAAACATCCCCGTCATCGCTTATGACCGTCTGCTCATGGACTCTGACGCAGTTTCCTACTATGCAACCTTCGATAACTACAAGGTTGGTACCGTTCAGGGAACATATGTCAAAGAGCAGCTCGACCTCGACAATGCTGCAGGCCCCTTCAACATCGAGTTCACAGCTGGTGATCCCGGCGACAACAACGCAGGCTTCTTCTTCAACGGCGCATATGATGTTCTCAAAGAGTACATCGACAGCGGCAAGCTTGTAGTACAGTCCGGCAAGACCACCTTCAACGATGTTGCTACTCCTGAGTGGAAGACAGAGACTGCTCAGTCTGAGGCTGAGAACAGGATCTCCTCATTCTACACCGACAAGGACATCGATGTATGGCTTTGCTCAAACGACTCCACCGCACTTGGTGTTGAGAACGCACTTGCTGCCAACTACAAGGGCAAATATCCCATCATCACCGGTCAGGATTGCGACATTGAGAACACCAAGAACATGATCGCCGGCAAGCAGTCAATGTCAGTGTTCAAGGATACCCGTACTCTTGCCAGCCAGGTTGTTAAGATGGTCGGACAGATCCTTTCGGGCGCAACGGTTGACGTAAACGATACCGAGACCTACAACAACAACGTTATCACTGTTCCTTCATACCTCTGCGAGCCTGTATTCGCCGATGTGAACAACTACAAAGAGCTCCTCATCGATTCCGGATATTACACAGAGGATCAGCTTAAGTAATTCAGCGACAGCTCTAATTTTCATCAGTAATGGATTGGGGGCGGGCCTGCCTGGCCCGTCCCCGATTTATAATATCGTATAGAGGGGGTGAGCTTACCTTGGCAAAAGAATTGCTTAAAATGAATCAGATCACAAAGACCTTCCCCGGCGTTAAGGCTTTGGACAACGTTAACTTCTCGGTTGAGGAGGGCGAGATTCACGCTCTTGTAGGAGAGAACGGAGCCGGAAAATCCACGCTGATGAATGTCTTAAGCGGTATCTATCCCTACGGGACCTACGAGGGCGATATTATTTATAACGGAGAAGTGTGCAAGTTCCAGAAGATAAAGGATTCCGAGGAAAAAGGGATCGTTATCATCCATCAGGAACTTGCTCTTGTGCCTCAGATGTCCATAGGCGAGAACATGTTCCTCGGAAATGAAAGAGGAAAGAAAAACGCCATAAACTGGAACGAGACCTATGGCGAGGCAGACAAATACCTGAAGATGGTGGGGCTTTCAGAGTCATCGAGGGTACTTGTAAAGGACATCGGAACAGGAAAGCAGCAGCTCGTCGAGATCGCGAAAGCTCTCGCAAAGCATGCCAAACTCCTGATCCTGGATGAGCCTACGTCTTCCCTTAATGAGACGGATTCGAAAGCGCTTCTGGATCTCATGCTCGAATTCAAGAAACAGGGGATGACGATGATCATTATCACCCATAAGCTGAACGAGGTGGTCTACGTTGCAGACAAGATCACTGTTGTTCGAGACGGCTCAACGGTAGAGACCCTCGACTGCCATACCATGGAGATCAGCGAAGACAGGATCATCCGGGGCATGGTCGGTCGTGAGATCACCAATCGTTTCCCCAAAAGAGAGGCTATCGATAAGGGTGAAATCAATATGGAGGTAAAAGACTGGACGGTCTATCATCCGGTCTATACCGAAAGAAAAGTAGTGGACAATGTCAATCTCAACGTGAGAAAAGGTGAGGTTGTAGGAATATACGGACTCATGGGGGCCGGCCGTACCGAACTCGCCATGAGCATATTCGGCAAGTCTTACGGATCGAGCATTTCCGGCGTCCTCAAGATAAACGGAAAGGAAGTGGATCTGAAGAATCCCAGGGCTGCCATAGATGAAAAGCTCGCTTACGTCACCGAGGACAGAAAAGGCAACGGCCTTGTCCTTTCCAATTCCATTAAGGTCAATACTTCCCTTGCAAATATGAAGGGTGTCAGCGAGAGAGGCATCATCGACGCCGACAAGGAATACAATGTGGCCGAGGAGTACAGGGATAAACTCAACACAAAGACTCCGTCGGTCGAACAGAACGTGGGAAATCTCTCCGGAGGAAACCAGCAGAAGGTTCTCCTTGCGAAATGGATGTATACCGATCCCGATATACTGATCCTGGACGAGCCTACCAGAGGTATAGACGTAGGCGCAAAATACGAGATCTACTGTATCATCAATGATCTGGTCAGGGCAGGGAAGTCGGTCATCATGATCTCTTCGGAGCTCCCTGAGGTGCTGGGTATGAGTGACAGGATCTATATCATGAACGAGGGTAAGTTCGTCGGCGAGATGAAGGCCGATGAAGCGACCCAGGAGAAGATCATGTCCTGCATTTTACAGTCGGGAAGGGGGAAGTGACATGAGCATAAACATTAAAGACGTTTTAAAGAAATATACGATGGTGTTAGCCCTCATAGCGGTCGTCATTTTCTTCCAGGCTATGACCGGCGGAAAGATGCTTCTTCCCCAGAACCTTAACAATCTGATCTCACAGAACGCCTACGTGTTTGTGCTTGCAGCCGGAATGCTGCTCTGCATACTCACAGGTGGAAACATCGATCTGGCCTGCGGCTCTGTGGTATGTTTTGTGGGCGGCATCGGAGCCGTTCTTATGGCAAAGGATATCCCCTGGATAGTGGCAGTGGTGGTCATGCTCATATGCGGGATTCTGGTAGGCGCATGGCAGGGATACTGGATCGCCTATATCAAGGTTCCTCCGTTTATCGCCACACTCGCCGGAATGTACGCCTTCAGAGGACTTTCCAACGTGGTCCTGAACGGTTATTCGGTAGGTATAGACGACACCACGTTCCTGAATGTGTTCGGTGGGGGAGCGGACTGTTATGTTCCTGACCTGTTCGGCGGCGCGAACTTCAACATTACCTGTCTGCTGGCCGGAGTGGTGATCGCAGCTATCTTCACCGCGCTGGTATTCAGAAGAAGGATCGCCGCAAAGACCGCCGGCTACAGCGTGGGACCTCTTACATCCGACATTGTCAGAGTAGTGATCATCAGTGTGGCAGTGATATGGTTCTTCTTTATGCTTTCCCAGTATAAGGGAATACCTTCATCTCTTATATGGATAGGCATTGTGCTCCTCACATACGCCTATATCACTTCGAACACCACCATCGGCCGTTATCTGTACGCAGTTGGCGGAAATGAAAAGGCGACGAACCTCTCCGGTATTGATTCCCGCAAGGTTTACCTGTTCGCATATGTAAATATGGGCCTTATGGCCGGACTCGCCGGTATCCTTACCGTTGCGAGAGCTACACATGCAGAGCCCACCTTCGGACAGGGTTATGAAATGGACGCCATCGCGGCCTGCTTCATCGGCGGCGCTTCAGCTTACGGCGGTGAAGGAAATGTATTCGGCATAGTGATCGGCGCTCTCCTGATGGGCGTCATCAATATGGGAATGAGTATCATGGGCGTGGAACCCAACTACCAGAAGGTTGTTAAAGGTATCGTTGTTCTGGCTGCCATCATCTTTGACGTCATGTCAACAAAGAAGAAAAAGTAAGGGAGGAGGAGAAGAGTCATGGCAAATAAAAATCTTACAAGTGTATTAAAAAAGAATGCAATGCTTATTGTCCTTGTCCTTGTGTATATCTTTTTCACCGCGATGACAGGCGGAAAGATGTTCGAGGCTATGAACTTTAACGCATTGATCACGCAGAACGCTTACGTTTTTGTTCTGGCGACCGGTATGCTGATGTGTATGCTTACGGGAGGAAATATTGACCTTTCCTGCGGCTCCTTTGTCTGTTTCCTCGGCGCCATCGGCGGCATACTGATGACTGTCAAGAAGGTCCCTACCGGAGCGGCCATTTTGGTCATGCTTCTTGTAGGTGTTATCTACGGATGTGTCCTCGGATTTCTGATCGCATTTGTGGACGTTCCCCCGTGGATCGCAACCCTTGCCGGTTACCTCGCTTTCAGAGGCTGGGGCACGGCTCTGCTCAGCGCCAACAGCACCACCGGAAGCATTTCCCTGGCGGCGAAAAAAGACTTCCTCGGTATCTTTTCCGGAAAGCTTTTCTCAACTCCCGCCAACAAGATGAATATGATCTGCATGGCTGTCGGTATCATAGCCTGCGTCGTGGTAGTGGTGGTATCCTTCCTCAGCAGGGCAAATAAGATCAAAAAGGGCTATGAAGCGGAATCCTTTACGGCCCTTCTGATCAAATGCGTGCTTTCCGTTGCGGCGATCATGCTCTTTGCCTATAAGCTGTCTCTGGCAGGAGGACTTCCCACAGTTCTAGTATGGGTGGCGATAATCGTCCTTATTTACAATTTCATCACTTCCAGAACCACCCTGGGCAGATATTTCTACACCATAGGCGGCAACAGGGAGGCCACAAGGCTTTCAGGCGTTGATACCAGGATGATCATGTTCCTCGCATATCTGAACATGGCTGTCCTCACGGCTATCACCACCTTTATAGTCACAGCCAGATTCCAGGCTGCCAATTCACAGGCAGGAACCTATTATGAAATGGACGCCATCGCGGCCTGCGTGGTCGGCGGAGTTTCAGCCTACGGCGGCGCCGGAAATATCTTCGGAATGGTCATAGGAGCAACGCTCATCGGCGTTATCAACCTGGGCATGTCCCTCATGGGCGTCGATGCCAACTGGCAGAAGGTCGTCAAGGGCGTGGTCCTGCTGTCGGCTGTTGTGTTCGATATCCTTGCATCAAAGAAAAACAGCGTCAAGTGACAGATTGCTCCTTGCATCAGGAAAATATCTGGATCATGCGCTCCCGGATCAGTCATTCCGGGGGCGCTTTCTTTATTCTATATCATTTCGGGTGTGGACATACCGGATAAGTGAGATGTATATTATTAATGGAACGTAGTCCCGGCGATAATGACGATCCGGGAGTGGATCTGAGGAGAGATCATATGAAAAACGGAAGAATAGTGGCACTTTCTCTTGCAACAGTGCTTGTATTCACGAATCCTTTGGAAGTAATGGCAGAGAAGGCGGCCGGGGATGATGATTATTCTCTTCCTGCGGTTTCAGACAATGAGATCGTCATACAGGATCCCATTAAAACATTTACCTTATGAACGGGCTTTTCAGCCATGAGAAAACGGGAAAGAGAAAGGAATCTTCGGAAATGATCATGAACAAAAAATATGTGAGGATATCATCGTTTGTTCTGTCTGTATTGCTGGCCGTCCTTTCAGGGACGTCTGCCAGAGC
>JAEELB010000099.1 GCA_016288705.1 Lachnospiraceae bacterium
CTGAACTCCAGGCGCTCACGTCTCCTACCGCAGTCTGCTCTTTATCCTCTTCATCCTTATAGGTGACATCCGTGCGGTAGAATGCATACGAACCATCAGGAAAGTTCTGTCCTGTAAGGACATCGCTCAGATCCAGGTTGCTGACCCTGAAGGATTTCTAACTCACCCAGAGGACCTTATCCGGATCGGCGGGATCGAGAGACACCGTCGCCGTGGTACCCTCCGGAAAACTTAAGTCAGTACAGAGCACAAGATTCAGGGCTGTGACCCTGTCTTTGATAAAGAGGTCGTATTGTCCGAAGTTTTCACCGGTTATCCTTACGTTAAAGCTGAACCTGCAGTCATCGGTGAATCCGTCCTTGTTGGTAGTGACCCCTGTGATCCGCGCCGGGTGATCCCCGGTCTGCGGTTCTTCAGGTCCTTCAGCGCCCACAGACACGAAGGTATCCTTTTCCTCGTTCCAGACGTAATCCTCAGTGCCGGAGGCGCCTGCTGCCCCGACGCTTCCTTCCGGGACTGCTCCATCCGGGTTCTCATTTTTTACTGATGATACGGCTGCCCCGTATCCTCCATCCGGATAGTTCCCGGACGCAGCCGCCTGAGAATCCACAGGTACCGCACACAGTACCATGGCTGCTGTCAGAGAGAGAGTCAACAGTTTCTTTGTGATCTTCATATCCCCGCTCCTTTCTCTTCCATGTCCTGACAGACGAAGATACTAATTTCCGCATATAAAAAGTCTTGCAAAGTATTATACGTTGCAAGACCCTTCAAAAACTATATGATGTGTTTATTCGGACGTTTTACGTGTCTATCTGGTGATGGGGGGTGTTTTCGCCGTCTTCTTCCCCCCGGAACATGAGCCAGGACATGACCACAAGAGCAGCTGTCTCTGTCCGGAGGATCCGCCTTCCGAGACTTATGCTTTCAAAGCCGGCATCATTTGCCGCCTGAACCTCCTCCGGAGTAAAACCACCCTCCGGTCCTATTATCATGGCGACGCTCTGACCCGGTCTCACGCCGTCGATGATCTCCCTTGTCCTCTTAAAGCCTTTTGAAAGCTCATAGGGGATGATCTTTACATCCGCATCCTCTGCCAGTCTGAGGGCCTCTCTGAAGGACTGTATCTCCGTAACCTCCGGGATGTCGCTCCGCCTGGCCTGCATGGCGGCTTCCTCCGCCACGGTGCGCCATCTTTCGGCTCTTGACAGGGCTTTCTTTCCATCCGGTCTCGATACGGACCGGTCGGAAAGCACCGGGATAACCCGGGATATACCCAGTTCCGTGCACTTCTGTATCACCAGTTCCATCTTTCCCGATTTGGGCAGGCATTGGAGAAGGGTCACGCTGTAGGGAAGCCGTATGTCCGCTTCCTTTACAAATAAAACCCTGCACCTCACTTCATCTCTTGTAATATCGGTGATCTCTGCGCGATAGGCGTACTTCCCTTCCGGATCGTCCCGGTTAAAGAGAGTGATCTCATCACCCGCGGAAAGTCTCAGAACGTTTTTGATATGATTTACGGCGTCTCCGGTTATCACCGCAGACCCCTCCGATATGTTCAACCCTTCCACAAAGAAATTGCGGCTCATCTCATCCCCCGTTATCCGGCAGGTTCTTATTATCCGTCACATGTATCCGGCCCATTCTTTCAGCGCTCCTCATTCATCCGCCGCAATCTCTCCGCTCTCTGTCTCTCGGCTTTTCTTCTCTGCTTCATCTCCCACCTCTCGTCTAAGAGCCTGTTCACCTTCCTGCTCTGACGGTTGGCTGACACCATGAGTATCACGAAGAGGACCAGGGCAGCGCCCACGCTGTCTATGACTATATCCTTAAGGGATGCGCTCCGGCCTGCCACCACAGTCTGATGCCATTCGTCCGTGAAGGCGTAAACCGTGCTCACAAGCCAGGACAGGAACGCCTTTGTGCCGAGGTTGATGCCGTAGATGGACAGATGCAGATAAATGAGAAATGCCAGAACAGAGTATTCCGCTGCATGGGCAGCCTTTCTCACCAGATGCTCGACCTTATTTGCAAGGAGCATCACTTCTTCAGAACTTCTGCTGTGTCCCGTGAGGGCGTCCACCAGTTTCACAAGCTTGCCCGAGACCTGATTGGACACGGCGGTGCTCTCCAGCCCCGTCTGATCCGAAAAGCCGTAGATCACCCTCATCCACAGGACCACCGCGACGAGGGACATTATTCCGAGGGCAATCCTCATTCCCGTATGGCGGTTACGCATGACCATTCACCCATCTGTTTTACGGTGACCGGTTTGAGCCCGTTTTCTTTACATTTTGATACTATCATTTCCGCCTTTTCATTCAGGATCCCGGAGGTGATCAGAACGCCGCCGGGCTTGAGCATGCCAGAAAGTACGGGCACCATCGGGGCTATTATCTCCGCGATGATATTTGCGGTGACGATATCGTACGCCCGGTCCTTCAGAAGTTCCGACACCAGAGCCCTGTCCTTTGTCAGATCTCCTTTCCGAAGGCAAAACCTGTCCTCTCCGATGCCGTTTAGCTCTGCGTTCTCCCGGGCGGCCCTTATTGCTGCCGGATCCAGATCCGTGCCTGCGGCAAACGCCGCGCCCAGCTTAAGCGCGGTTATAGCCAGGATCCCGGAGCCGGTGCCCGCATCTAGGATGCGTAGATCCTCAGGCTTACGTTGGGCTGCAGCTGATGCGCCGAAACCGGAGATATCGTTCCCGGATCTCGCGAAGTCCCTTGCCGGGTCCGCCGTGAGATACTCCTGCAGGGCCGTAAGGCAGAGCATGGTGGTCTCATGGGTCCCTGTGCCGAAAGCATCTCCGGGATCGATGACGACCTCGATCAGCCCCGGGTCCTCATTTGCCTGCAGGCCATTTGCACCGGAAGGGGCCTCAGATACGGCCGCCTCATTCAGCCGCCGATCTTCATTTGCCTGTAATTCCCGCTCCCAGGGGGGCGTGATCCTGACCCTTCCCACCGTAAATGAGTGAAAATTCTCTTTCCAGGCTTCCGCCCAGTTTTCATCCTCAATGATCTCAGTATCCAGCGTATATCCCTCAGTCCCGGGGACAGAGTCCATAATCTCAAGGACCCTGGCCTTCAGCTCATCCTCCGTGTAGAGCACAGCCTTCCTGTCCCTGTCCAGATTCAGGGCGCTGCTGGTGCCTGCCAGATCGTCATACACGGTGCCCGCAGGGTCCAGAAGCCCTTCCTCCGTCACAAAGGCGTAAAAATCAAGAAACGCCTGTCCGTCGTCCTCCTGCTGCTCCGGCAGGATGTCAACGAACATACGCTTCTTTTCGGACTCCGAAAGGCCGGCGTGATCCTCGATCACGGCGCCCCCGAATCCTCCCCTGTACATGGCAGAGGAGACTGCGTCTTCATTTTTCCGGGATGTGCCTATCCTGAGTTTATACCACTTCATGGTGAAAAATGTCCCGTCCCCGGATATATGCCCATCTTATCTCCATTTTTTCTTTTTGGTACCGGGACCGTTGTCTGTTCCCGTAATGCGGGCCGCTGCGTTCAGACTGTCTCCGGTCTTCATATCGAACTGCCGGAGGAGCTCCTTTGCATCCTTTGAAAGCTTATCGGGAGTCTGGACCACAAGCGTCACATAATGGTCGCCTCTGATGCTGTTGTCCCTGAGATCCGGCACGCCCTTCCCTTTAAGCCTCACTCTGGTATCCGTCTGGGTCCCCGCTTTCACATTGTACACTACGCGGCCGTCCACGGTGTCCACCACCACGTCGCCGCCCAATGCTGCCAGCGCGAAGGATACAGGCACGGTCGAAAAGATGTCGTCGTCCTGTCTCTGGAAGATGGGATGACGGCTCACCGACACCTCCACCAGCAGATCCCCTCTGGGTCCGCCGTTAATGCCGGGCTCTCCCTTTTCCCTGATCCTGACGCTCTGCCCATTGTCTATACCGGCAGGTATGGTGACCTCAATGGTCTTCCTGGAAGATATGTAGCCGGCTCCGTGGCAGTCCGGGCACTTATCCTTCACGATCTTCCCGGTGCCGCTGCAGTCAGGGCAGGTCTGTACATTCCTGACAGTGCCGAAGAAACTCTGCTGGGTAAATACTACCTGTCCCTTGCCTCCGCACTTGGGGCACATCTGGGGCTGAGTGCCCGGCTTTGCGCCTGTGCCGCGGCATTTTACGCACTCGTCCTTGAGCGTCAGCTGTATCTCCTTCTTGCAGCCGAAAACAGCCTCGAGAAACGAGATCCTGACCGAGGTCCGCAGGTTCGCGCCCTTCATGGGACCGTTTCTGGCAGCGGAGGATCTCCTCCCGCCGCCGAAAAGGTCTCCGAAGAGATCGCCGAAAATATCCCCGAAATCCATGGTATTAAAGTCAAAGCCGCCTGCACCGCCGCCGCCCTCAAAGGCAGCATGGCCGAACTGGTCATACTGACGCTTCTTGTCAGCGTCCGACAGCACTGCGTAGGCTTCCGAAGCCTCTTTAAACTTTCTCTCCGCTTCCTTATCTCCCGGATTCATGTCAGGGTGATATTTCTTTGCAAGAGCTCTGTATGCTTTTTTTATGGTCTCGGCGTCGGCGCTCTTGTCGACGCCGAGAACTTCATAGTAATCTCTTTTCTGTTCGCTCATCTTTTATACTTCTCTGTAATCGCCGTCCACCACATCGTCGGAGCCGCCTGAAGCGCCGTCGTCATCCGATCCTGAGGCGGAACCCTGGAAACCGGCGTTCATATCGGGTCCGGGGCCCGCTCCCATGTCGGGGCCGGGCTGAGGGCCGGCGCCGGCCTGGTTCATGCTCTCATACATCTTTGAGAACAGGGCCTGTGCATCCGTCTCAAGCTTTGCCTTTGCGGACTTGATGTCGTCCACCTGGGACTCGGAAAGCTCCACATCCTTTGTCTGCTCCAGCAGATCCTTTATCCTCTTTATATCGTCCTCAACTGTAGCCTTCTGGGCTGCGTCGATCTTGTCGCCCACGTCGTTCAGGGCCTTCTCCGTCTGGAACGCAAAGGACTCTGCTTCATTCCTGGCGTCAACCGCTTCCTTTCTCTTCCTGTCCTCCGCCTCATACTGGGCAGCCTCTTTGACAGCCCTTTCGATGTCGGCATCCGACATGTTGGAAGAAGCGGTTATGGTGATGTGCTGTTCCTTTCCCGTGCCCATATCCTTTGCGGATACGTTCACGATGCCGTTCGCGTCAATGTCGAAGGTGACCTCGATCTGCGGTACCCCTCTGGGAGCCGGAGGTATGCCGTCCAGTCTGAACTGGCCAAGGGACTTGTTGTCCCTGGCAAACTGTCTCTCGCCCTGCAGAACGTTTATGTCCACAGCCGTCTGATTGTCTGCGGCAGTAGAGAATACCTGGCTCTTCTTTGTGGGTATGGTGGTGTTCCTCTCGATCAGGTGTGTGGCCACGCCGCCCATGGTCTCTATCGACAGGGTGAGAGGCGTCACATCCAGCAGCAGCACTTCTCCTGCTCCGGCATCGCCCGAAAGCTTTCCGCCCTGTATAGATGCTCCGAGAGCAACGCACTCATCGGGGTTCAGAGACTTGTTGGGCTCTTTGCCGGTGAGCTGCTTGACCTTCTCGACGACGCAGGGCACTCTTGTGGAACCGCCCACCAGGAGCACGCTCCCGATGTCATTATTTGTAAGGCCGGCGTCCCTCATGGCGTTCTGTACCGGGATGGCAGTCTTTTCAATGAGGTCCGAAATAAGCTCTTCAAACTTAGCCCTTGTCAGATCCATGTC
>JAEELB010000100.1 GCA_016288705.1 Lachnospiraceae bacterium
GGTTGTGCGGAGGTTCTTCGCATCCCTGTCCACCATGTGGTAATCATCGGTAAGCTTGATCGATCCCGTGCCGCAGAAATCAGCGCACAATCCGCAGAAGGTACAGGAAGTCAGGTCAAAGGTGCGGGTGATATTGATGCCTCCTTCGGCGTCCTCTTCCTCGCGGGTGATGGCCATGGGACCGCAGACCTTTATGCAGAGATTACAGTCCACACAGCTGGGGCCGTCAAAAGAGATCCTTCCTCTGTAATTCTTCGCTCCCCTGTCTTCGGTAAAAGGAAATTCCTTGGTAAGAGGCTTTTTTGTAAGGTTGGACAATGCTGTCCCGAGATAAGGAAACATCATGATCCCTTCACCCCCTTTGCTGCTTTTCTGATCATCTCCCGCTTTTCCTCGAGGATCCGGGCTGCCTCATACAGTCCTTCCATGATGGCCTGAGGCTTGGGCGTGCAGCCTGCCACCGCCACGTCCACGTGAACGTATTTTTCAAGAGGACCGTCTATGGCGTAGCTTCCCTTGAACACGTTCCCGGACTGAGGGCAGGACCCTACGGACACCACACACTTAGGCTCCGGCACCTGCGCCAGGGTTCTTATCAGCCTGTCCCTTGACTGCAAAGTCACAGGGCCCGATACAACCACTATATCGGCATGCCTGGGAGAGCCGACGATCTTGAATCCGAATCGCTCCGCATCATAGAGAGTGGTGGTGACAGCCACGACCTCTATATCGCAGCCGTTGCAGGAACCGGCGTTGATGTGGAACAGCCACGGGGACTTCAGTGCGCTTTTCTTTATCAGTTTGTCAAACATCCATAACCTCCGTTCAGGCGCCAAGCCATACAAGCGCAAGGCTTATCAGCGCAAGCACAGACACATATTTCCAGTAAAATTTGAACAGATGCTGTATCCTCAGCCTGGCAGTCACCGCATGCACGGTAGTGATGCAGACCAGGGTCACCAGCACGCAAATAGCCAGAAACAGGATCACATCAGTCACAACATATCCCGTGCGGATGCCGCCGAAAAACAGGGCGGTAAATAAAGCGGACATTACGCACATCTTCATGTGGGTGCTGAGTTTGAACACCGCGAGAGGAGCGCCGCTGTATTCACAGAGAGGGCCCTCGCATATTTCCGTTTCGGCTTCAGCCACATCAAAGGGCTGAGTACCCACCTCGGCGGGAATGACCAGAAGGAAAGCCAGCGCCGCTGGGATCATGCTCCAATGGAAAGCCATGCATCCGTTCATGACCTGCCACTCGCCTATATCGGTCAGATTGAACACCAGCACATCCCCACCCGCTTTCTTCGCCACGGCCAGGAGCGCCAGAACGAAGGGCAGCTCGTAGGACATCATCGTCACCATTTCTCTCGAGATACCCACCGCTCCGTAGGGTGAACCGGAGGAGGATCCGCCCACAATGAGAGCCACCCCGGGGATGGTGATGAGATACAGGATCACTATCAGGTCAGCCACGCCGTTCACCGCCGTGAAACCGAAGATCGGGATGAAGAGCATGATCACGGACAGGCTCACAAAACTGATGAAAGGAGCCATCTTGTACGCCGTCCTGTTCGCCTGGGCCGGGATAATGTTTTCTTTGCCCACCAGCTTGAAAAAATCGTACACCGGCTGTAGGACAGGCGGCCCTATGCGCCGCTGCATGCGGGCGATCACCTTTCTGTCAAGCCCTGCCAGGAGCCAGCCCACGAGGACGGTAAAGAGAGCCCCCGGAAAGATCAAAACGTAAAACAGATATCTCAGAATAAGCATCAGGCCGTTCCTCCCATCAACGCATGAAAATATACATGAAAATGCATAACATGGATATCATTATCACTGCATAAATGCTGTAATCATTTACGGAACCCGAATGAAGTCCCTGAAGCACCTCATAATACCTGTGCCAGTTGTATTTGAAGCCCCAGAACAGATCCGATCCTCCGGCGTGGGAATACTCAGCCTTTTCACCCGAGAAGAAGACCGCGTACTTCTCTTCCGGATCTCCGGATTCATGTGTCTGTCCCCGGAAATCAACGCTCAGGTCGCCGGTGCCGTAAGCCGAATCGTAGTCCTCTCCCGATTCAAGGGTGCGCCCCGTGGTCCTGCCCATGATGAGGGTGACCAGCACGGCCGCAGCAAAGACCATAAGGAATAATGAAAGCCACACATAGGGATTCCAGTAACTGAACTCCAGATTTCCGCCCGTGAGACCGGCAAGACCGTAAGTCACCGAATATCCGTCGCCCATCATCCCGTCCACGTAATCAATGTTGTCAAATGCGGAAGTCACGGCGCTGTTTATGAACACGCGGTCAAACTCCCTGTAAAAGATCCCGGTGAAGATACAGAGGAACGACATGATCCCCATGGGGATGAGCATGATGGGTGAAACCTCCTTAACATCCTCGTGCTCCTTCCTCAGCTGACCGAAGAACACGGAGTGAAGGACCTTCACAAATGAGGCGAGAGTCATGACCGACACCACAAGGGCGGTAACGGTGACTACCACGTAAAAGAAATTGCCGGTCTGCATCGCCTTCTCATAAACAGCCTGATATATCATCCATTTGGAAACAAAACCGTTAAAGGGCGGGAGTCCCGAAATGGAGAACGCTCCTATCACAAAACATATGCAGGTCTTCGGCATCCTTTTGGAAAGCCCTCCCAGGGAATCAAGATCCGAGGTTCCGGTGCTGTGGATCACCGCTCCGGCGCACAGGAAGAGGAGTCCTTTGAAAAGCGTATGGTTCACTGCATGATACAGGGAAGCGTTCAGCCCAAGCGTGGTGCAGAGGCCCGCGGCGGCGATTATGTATCCCAGCTGGGACACCGAGTGAAAAGCCAGAAGCCTCTTGAAATCGTGCTGGGCAAGAGCCATCGTGACCCCTATGAACATGGTCACCGTACCGATCAGAGTGAGCATCACCTGTATCGCGGAAGTGTCTATCACTCTGAAGATGATGTAGGAAAGGCGGATGATACCGTAAACGCCCAGTTTAAGCACCATGCCCGAAAGGATCATGGAAACCGACGAAGGCGCCACCGTGTGCGCATCCACAAAGGACGGATGGAAGGGTATCATTGCCGACTCCACGCAGAATCCCGTAAGAATGAGCGCAAAAGCCAAAAGAGTGGTGCTGTTGAAGCTTCCGGGAAGTATCGCGGACAGCTGCGCAAGGTTCAGGGTATGACAGTTCATGTAGAGAAGAGCGATACCTGCCAGCATCATGGAGGAACCGATGGAACAGTTCACCAGATACTTGAAAGCCCCCTCTATGGCGGTGAGCTTGTCGGTGTTGGCTGCGGTGAGAGCCACGGCCGAGAATGTGACTATCTCCATCATAATGAACATATTGAAGATGTCCCCTGTCAGGAAGAAGCCTACACTCGCTCCGGCCAGCATCAGGAACAGGGTGTAATAATGTCCCAGATTCTGCTTACCCTTCATATATCCGAAGGAATAGACACAGGACAGCCAGTAGGCCGTGATCCCCAGAAGCGCGAAGAGAAGGCTCAGGGAGTCCACCTCGTAGCCGATGCCTATGGCATAACCTGACTCGGGAGCCCAACCGCCCATCCAGTACGATATCACCTGCCCGTCTATCATCACGGAAGGGATGAGACAGGCCAGCATCACAAGGGATGCAGTTACCGCCAGAAAGGCTATCACGTTCCTGAGTATCTCTTTCTTCCCGACTATCTCGATCAGAAAAGCCGAAAAGAACAGAACCATTACCGAAAGTACGGGAAAATGCTGGATCATCCGCGCAACCTCCTCACCTCATCGGCATCAACAGTGCCGTAGCGTTTTTTTATCATTATCACGATGGAAAGGGCCATGGCGTCCACGCAGGCGCCTATGACTATGCTTGTGAGAGTCAGGGCCTGAGGAACGGGATCCACAAAGAATACGGCTTCTCTCCTGGCCAGCTCCGCAAGGTTGTAGATGGGAGCGGTACCCCCTTCATTAAAGCCGGCGCTTACGATCAGCAGATTAACGCCGTAATCGATGATCCCCAGTCCCAGCACCACCTTTATCAGGTTCTTCTGGGTACACAGGGTCCAGAGCCCAAGGACTATAAGAAAAACAGAAACGATGTAATTTCCAAGTATCATTTGGCGACCTCCCCGGAAGCATCAGAGACTGCCGCGTCGTTTCCGGCGTTCTCCACAACTTCCTTCTCATCTCCCCCGGACCTTTCCGAATCCAAGGCTGCCAGGAGGCTCAGCATAAGTACCAGCAGGAATCCGATCCCCGTCAGTACCTTGAAGCCGACAGCGTAACTCATAAAAGTGATATTTCCGGCAGAGATCATATCCCCCACCTGACCGTTATCAAATATCACATTCACACAGAAATTGGCTCCCGCAAATATGCCCATGAGCCCGAGAAGCACGTAAATGATAGCTCCGAGGGCTTCGCCCTTTCTCAGGCCCTCCGGCTTTACCGCCTCTGCCATCACCTTGAAACCGTAAGCAAGATAAAGCAGGAGCACTGTCGAAGCCACCAGAACACCGCCCTGGAAACCGCCGCCCGGGCTTATGGTCCCGAAGGCGATTATGTAGAAACCGAGGATCAATCCGAAGGGAAGGAACATATCGGCGCCGCATTTCACCACAAGATGCTTTTCCCTGAATCTGTCTTTAAACTTCATCACGCATCCTCCTTCTTTTCCGATCCCTTTTCACCGACCGCCACGCTCTTAAGGACTATAAAGCTTCCCGCAATGGCCGTCAGGAGAATGAAGGACTCTCCGAGGGTGTCAAAGCCTCTGAAATCATAAACTACGGCGGCCACATTATTTGCAGCCATGGTCTTTGAAAGGTTTTCCTGAACGATCACATCCGCAACCCCGTTTACCTGGGACAGATCCATATTTCCGGGATCCTCGTAGAGATCCTTCAGATTGGAATAGCTTCCGTCATGGGTGAGGCTGCCTTCGTTATGATGCCGGCTGACAGCGTATATCCCGCATACCAGGATCACCGCCAGGGCGATGTACGCAAGAAGTCTTTTGTTCATTTACCCTCATCCTCCTTTGCTATAGTCATCCGCACCGCTATCACAAATATGACCGTTCCAAGAACCGCTCCGACGGCCGCCTCGGCAATGGCCACATCTGGAGCCCGCAGCAGGACGAACTCAAGCGCCACAAAAGCCCCTGTGACTCCGAGGGCGATCACCGACGAAAGGACATTCTTGAAGGTTGCGGCGCAAAGTGCCGATATCACTATACCCGCCAGCACCAGGCAGTTCATGATGTACAATTCATTCATCTTCTTCCACCAGATCCTCTCCAAGCTGGTCTGTGACAAGTCCGTCAACCGGCTTTTTCATGTGCGCATAAGCGCCCTTCATAAGGGCGTGGCTGGCGATGGGATTTGCCAGGATATTGAAGATACCGATGATGGCGATCTTTACGGCCATTCCCCCGTCTCCAAGCACTCCTATGGCGTAAATAAGACCGCCTATGACAACTCCAAGGACGCCCAAAGTGGCTATGTTCGTACTGCTCTGCATCCTGCAGAAAAAGTCCGGCATCCTGATAACCCCGACAGTCCCTGCCAGAGCGAAGAAGAGGCCTATGACGATAAAGACATCCACCGCTATCCTCATAACTCACCTCCAAGGTAACGTCCTATGATCGTTGTGCCGATAAACCCGAGAACAGCCGTCACGAGAGCTATATCGAGGTAAATACCTCTGCCGCTCCAGAGGGCGAACAGTATCAGCGCAAGATCGGTGACGATCTCTATACAGTCCGACGCGAGAGCCCGGTCAGCCATGGTGGGACCGGAGATGAGCCGGACAAGCAGTATCACTGCGAGCGCAACGAAGCAGACCGCAAAAAATAACAGATCACCTGACATTATTCCCATATCCTCCTTATCGCTCGTTCCATATTGCCTTTGATCTTCTCTCCCGCTTCCTCCGGTTCCTGAGATTCCACATTGATCCAGTGGATGTAGAAGCAGGTCCGGTCTCCGTCCTCCCCGTCCTTAACGGCAGCCATGGTGACGGTACCGGGGGTCAGGGTGATGGAATCGGCAAGCATTGCCTGTCCGTATTCACTCTTCAGGTCCACGGGGACCCTGACGATACCGGGGTTGATCCTGAGGGCCGGAGATAAAGCCCTGAAGGCCATATCCACATTTGCCTTAACCAGTTCCACAGGGAAGATACAAACACAGTAAAATATGAGATTCACAAGCCTTGCGGGATTGCACAGATGGAAAGCTTTCTCGTGGATAAAGAACCGGGCGCTGAAAAGAGACACCGCCGCACTCACCACAAGTCCAGCCACGATCACCTGCAGTGAGGCTTCGTTCCTGAATATGGCAGTGATCTGCCCCGTAATGACCATCCAGAACAAAAAGCCGAGGATGAATACAGAGATGAATGACGCCGGATTCAATTTTTTCATTACCACGTTCTCCTATCCTTTTTCATTCAGAAAATATGGGCTTCCTTAAAACATGACCGTTTGAAAGCTTATATGCTATCCTGCGGTCAAGCCAGTCCGCAAACTCACCGATCCCCTCTCCAGTGCGGGAGGAGACCGCAAATACCGGAGCATCGGGATTCACATCCCTCTCATCCCGTCTTACCCTGTCCGGATCGAAATCGAAGTAAGGCAGTACATCGCTCTTATTTATGACAAGGGCATCGGTGGCCCTGAACATCAGAGGGTACTTGACAACCTTGTCATCTCCCTCAGGCACGCTGAGGACCGTTATCCTGAAATCCTCCCCGATATTGAATTCCGCGGGACATACGAGGTTCCCGATGTTCTCTACTATCAGCACATCCAGATCACCGGTGTCAAACATGGGCAGGATGTTCTGTATGCTCAGGGCTTCGATATGACAGGCCCCGTCTGTCTGGAGCTGCACCACGGGGATCCCCAGAGCCTCAATAGTCTCCGCATCGATCTGTCCCGCCACATCTCCTTCTATGATACCGATCCGGTACCTGTCCTTCAAAGCTTCTATCAGCTTCTTTATGAGAGAGGTCTTTCCCGCCCCCGGTGAACCCATGAGGTTGATGAGACATACCTTTTTCTCATCAAGTTCCTTTATGATATCACTGCTCACATCCTCATTCCACTCGAGGATCTGTTTTACTATCCTGATCTCCATCCGATCCACCAGAAATATACATGCCCATGACCGCTTTCAGTCTTCTCTCTTCCGCGGATCCCGGGCGCCTCTCCCCTTTTGTACGACCGGCCATGCCTGGGCGTATACGGTCTCTCATCTGCAGGTCCGGAACGTATACGTACGTCCCTTCCTGATGCCCTTATGCTCAGTCCGCCAGCACCGAATCCACAAAGTACTCATTTCCGGACAATATCCTGAAACCAGTCCCGCCGCATCCGGGGCATCTGAACTTTCCCGGGCTGATCTCCCCGTCGTAGCCGCAATCTCCGCAGCTGATCCTCACGGGCACCTTTTCTATCTTCAGGGACGCCCCTTCGGCAATGGTCCCCTCGGAGGCTATCCTGAAATATTCTTCTATGCACTGCGGGACTATTCCCGACAGTTCCCCGATCTTCAGCCTGATCTCCGTGACCCTGCTGACATCATACTTCCGTACCTCAGGGATCACCGCTTCCAGGATCCCCTCAACTATGCTCAGTTCGTGCATGTCAGAACGGAGCCGGGGCAGACCTCAACGGTCCATGCAGGAGAAGCAGGGGTCGATGCTGGCTACTATCAGTCCTGCCGCATCCACCTGATCACCCTTAAGCATCTCCACAAGAGTAGGCGCATTCTTAAAGGTCGGGACATGTATGCTGACCCTGGCAGGCTTGTCGGTGCCGTTGGCCACGACCTTGTAGCTGAGCTGTCCCCTGGGAGCTTCGTTTCTGCACATATACTCGCCGGGAGCTATGGTGGGAATGGACTTCCCCAGGTTCAGCGCTCCTCCGGGCATATTCTTAAACGCCTGTCTGATGATCTTTATACTCTCGAAGACTTCAAGAGCCCGGACCACCACGCGGGCGAACACGTCGCAGGTATGATAGGTGGCGATCTTGAAATCAAACTCGTCATAACAGGAATGAGGCGCGTCGATACGGACATCCACCGGCACGTTCGAAGCCCTGGCGTGAGGCCCGATGGCGCCTATCCTGATGGCGGCCTCTGTGGTGAGGACGCCCACGCCCTGAGTCTTCAGGGCGACAGTCCTGTCGTTCATAACGAAATCCGTGAGTTCCTTTGTGCTCTCCTCAATGGCGTCGAGCCCCTTCAGAACGGTCTCCATCTGGGATTTGGAAATATCCCTTCTCACGCCGCCGACGATGCACATTCCGTAATTCACCCTGTTTCCGGTGAGTTCCTCGAGGATATCCATGCAGACTTCCCTGTCCGCCCAGCTCTTCATAAAGTAACTGTCGTGTCCTATGATGTGAAGCGCGATGCCAAGCCACAGGAGATGCGAGTGAATGCGCTCAAGCTCCTCGATCACCACCCTGATATACTGGGCTTTCTTTGAAACCTTCATGCCGGCTATCTCCTCGCAGGCCATGCAGAAAGTCATGGCATGGATGTGTGAACAGATGCCGCACACCCTCTCCACAAGGGTCGTAGCCTGAATGTAATTCTTTTCCATGGCCAGTTTTTCGATGCCACGGTGATTGTAGCCTATGAATACCTCGGCATCCTTGATGACCTCGCCCTCGGTCACAAGTCTCGCATGGACAGGTTCCTCCAGTGAAGGATGATAAGGTCCTATGGGTATGATCTGACTCATATCAGCCGCCGCTCCTTTCAGTATCGCTTACCTTTTCAATGACCGAACCGGAAGCATTTCCGTCCGGATCTCCGGCCTTTTCGGAATATCTGTCCCTGATGAGTTCATCCATCGGGGTGACTATGATCTGTCCCTGGCCGCTGAGCATATTGTCGGGGAGGAACAGTCTTTTAGAGGTGTCAAGCCCTTCAAATTCGAATCCGAAAAGTTCGTTCAGCTCCCTTTCGGGCCATTCCGCCGCCTTGTCGTAGATATCCGAAATGGAGGGAACCCGGGCATGACCGCGGATGCAGTAGGATTCTATCCCCGGCTCCACCTGGAATTCGTAGGAAATGACCGCCTCCCCATTCTCATCGAGGTAACCGTGGATCATGGCGAGGATCACATTATCCTTCCTCATCTTCCGGGCTATGTGCCTGATCTCTTCAGGCTGGGTCGGGATAACCTTGTATTCCTGTTTCATAAATGACTCCTTCACGGGAACATCCCGTTAATGTCGGTATACCGGATCCGTGTCAGCAGATCCTCGGCAGCTGCGATCCGCTCAGCTTCGCCGCGATCCTCCCCGTGCCGAGGGGCGTGCGCACAATAAGAGCCCCGGGAAGATCTTCTGTCACATGTCCTATTATCGCAGCATTCTGCCCTCCAGGGCATTTTTTCAATATCTCAAGCGCCTTTCCTGCGGCTTCCTTTGCTGTCACAAGAACGATCCTCCCTTCACAGGCGCAATACAGAGGGTCAAGACCAAGTATATCACAAATTCCGTTCACTGTCTCGGAAATCGGAATATCTTTTTCAATGATCTCGATCCCCGCATCTTTTCGACCTTCCACGAACTCATTCAGTGTCGTTGCCAGCCCTCCCCGGGTGGGATCTCTCATCACTCTCAGATCTTTTCCCAGCCCTTCGGCAAGGGAAAGGGCTTCCCGATGAACGGGAGCGCAATCGGACAGAAGCTGAGCCCCGATCCCATCGGACATGATGCCCAATTCCGGGTTTCTGGAAAGCATGACCGCGCTCCCATGGTCTCCCACTGTGCCGGATACTATCACACAGTCTCCGGGAACGATGTTTTCCGGCTTCAGATCCAGAGCGGTCACCCCGATCCCGGAGGTATTGATGTATATCCCGTCGCCCCGGCCTCTTTCGACGACCTTCGTATCGCCGGTGACTATCCGGATCCCGGCCCTCGAAGCGGTCTCGCCCACGGATCCCGCGATCCTTCGCAGATCTTCCAGAGGCAGCCCCTCTTCGATGATGAACGACAGGCTCAGGTAAAGCGGCCTGGCCCCCATCACTGCCAGATCGTTCACGGTCCCGCAGACGGAGAGCTTTCCTATGTCCCCTCCCGGGAAAAACAGGGGATCCACCACAAAACTGTCGGTGGTAAATACGAGTTTTCCCTCCTCATCCCCCCGGGGGATATCAAGCACCGCACCGTCGCAAAGAGCATTCTCCGACCCGTCTTTGCCCTGATCTATCAGGGGGAGGATGAGTTCGTTTATGAGGCGGGCAGTCTTCCCGCCTCCGCTTCCATGATCAAGGGTTACGTGATCGTCCATACCGGATGCGCCTTTTCCTTCTCCTAAAGCCAAACTTCGCCGTCCCTTATTTCAAAGCCTTTATCGCGCTGTATTTCCAGGCAGCCGCGCAGGCTCCTTCCGATGAAACCATGCAGGGTCCCACGGGGCTGTCAGGTATGCAGCCCTTTCCGAAAGCCGGACAATCTGCCGGTTCCAGAGCGCCTTTTATCACCTCGCCGCAAAGGCACCCGGGCAGCTCCACAGGGTCGCCCGCCCGTATCCCGAATCTCTTTTCGGCGTCGAAATCGGCGTACTCTTCCCTGAGTCCGTACCCACTCTCCTTTATCATTCCCATGCCCCTCCAGCGATCGTCGCGGATCTCCAGCACCTGTTCCATGAGTTCCAGAGCGAGTTCATTTCCTTCGGGATTCACCACCGAGGGATAGGCGTTTCTCAAAACAGCCTCTCCGTTCCTGACATCTCTCAGTAAAAGCGTGAGGGCCTTCATTATCTCTTCAGGCTCAAATCCCGCTATCACCGCGGGAAAATGAAGATCATCCGTAAAGAACCTCATACCCTTTTCGCCGAGGATAACCGCCACATGCCCCGGGCAGAGGAAGCCCTGCACCCTGAAACCGGGATCAGCCGCAAGCGCCCTTATTGAGGGTTCCAGCCTCTTTAGCATGGAAAGCACGGTGAAATTGTGCACATTCCTTTCCCGGGCAGCTTTCACGGCCGACGCCGTTCCCGGCGCAGTGGTCTCAAAACCCACCCCCAGGAAAACCACCTGCCTGTCAGGCTCATTCGCCGCAATGTCCAGGGCGTCCATAGGTGAATAGACAACCCTTACATCCGCTCCCAGGGCCCTTCTCTTCAACAGAGAATCGCCGAACACGCTTCCCGGGACTCTCAGCATATCGCCATAAGTCGTTATCACCGGAGCGTCCTTGAGCCCGGTCAGGCCGAGGACGGAATCAACGGTCTCCTGTGAAGTCACGCACACCGGA
Source organism: Lachnospiraceae bacterium (assembly GCA_016288705.1). Taxonomy (GTDB): domain Bacteria; phylum Bacillota; class Clostridia; order Lachnospirales; family Lachnospiraceae; genus JAEELB01. The sequence goes on from JAEELB010000100.1 coordinate 11,292, forward strand.
CAGCCGGGGCCGGAGATAAGCCTGACCTCCGGCGGAAGCAGCTGTTTCAAGCCGCTCCTTGCTATGGCCATGGTATGGGTGCCGCAGACCTCCATTATCCGGATCAATCCGCGTCTCCCCTCTCCTGACGGGAATCGTTCCCTGAGTCATTTCCACCTGAAGCGGGCTCACTCACCTCTCCCGCAGCGCCGGACAAAGTTCTGAGTTCTTCCATCAGTTCATCGTATGACTCCGCGACTTCCATCGCCTGCTTCGCGTTGATCCTCTCAATGGCAAAGCCGGCGTGGACTATCACATGATCTCCAGGTTTGGGTTCCCGGATAAAAGAGACGTCGACGGTGCGGAGCAGGCCGCCCCTCTCCGCGACCGCAGTCCCGTCGCTTTTTATCTCCTTAAGTTCAAATGGTACCGCGAGGCACATTCCGCTCCTCCATAACAGACTATAGACCTCCATCTCGCACTTCGTGCTCAATGTTGGGCGTTCGCCATATGCCCGTATTTGCGTGCGAGCACGCATACGGGCGCATGGCTCACTGCTGACACAAAAAAACTCCGGGAGAACCGGAGCTTTTCCTTATTTAGCAGGTGATGGGAATCGAACCCACCTATCCAGCTTGGAAGGCTGGTGTTCTACCAATGAACTACACCTGCGCATAGTATCGGGGCGACAGGATTCGAACCTGCGGCCTCCTGCTCCCAAAGCAGGCGCTCTACCAAGCTGAGCCACGCCCCGTGTCGCCTGTCCCCAAACACGAAAAACATTATAATCAATAACCTTATCTCTGTCAAGCCATTCAGGAACTTCCCTGTCAGCGAAGGTTTCTATTCACAGTTTGAACATGTAAGGATGTAACGAGACGAAGTCCCGAGGATCATTGTGGGCGTGAGCTACTACAGCTGAAGGGATCCGAGATCTTCGCACAAACCCGAA
>JAEELB010000101.1 GCA_016288705.1 Lachnospiraceae bacterium
ACGCCTCCCCTGTACTCGAGGAGCAGATATCTGTTATTGCAGGATCCGTCCTGTGACATGGGGGAATCGTCGTAATTTACCGTGATAAGCCCGTTCCCCCGGTAGAATATGTCGTTAATGCAATAGTCCTTAATGCTCTTCAGGGCTTCCTCTCCGCCGCTTATTTCGGCCAGATCCTCCGGCTGAACCTGCAGGCCCCCGTATTCGTGAAACACTCCGTTCCTGTAATAAAACCAGTAGGGCTTCCAGCTGTGGCCGATGTATCCCTGTATCTCCGGATCGTACATGCAATCGTAATCGCCTGCCGGCGTAATGGTAAAATTCCCGTTCCCGTCGGCTTCTCCTACGTAACCCAGACCCGAAACGGGCGTGCCCACGGGCTTCCCGCCCTGAACGGTGCACACATAATCCAGACGTCCGGTCACAAATACCCTGTCATAAACGTAGAACGGCCTCCCGGAAAACTCGCGGATCTTCTGTTCCGCGGAGTACTGGCCCGGCTCAAAGAGCTCCGCTCCGTCTTCCCTTACATACCAGATATCTCCGGTCTCTCCTCCGATCTCGTCCGCGTCATCATTTCCGATAAACGCGAAGCCCTCATGGGTCCCGTCGCCGTCAAAGTCGGCAATACACAGGGAAGTCACCCTCTGTCCCTCTGCCTTAAGCTCCTCCGCCCCGGCTCTGATGGCCTCCTCATAGGCGGTGGATCTCTCCTCGGTAGCCTCGCTCTCCGCAGAGGAAGCGGTCTCTTTTCCGGAATCTTTGTCCGCTTTCCGCGATTCCTCTTTCACGCTCCCGGACTTCGGGCTTTCTTCGGATCCGGCCTCTGCTTTTTCGCTTTTGACCTTCGGACTCTCTGCTTCCGAGCTTTCGGCTTCGGATCCGGAAGGCAGGGAGGTCTCCGTTATAGCCGCGGATCCCCGGGATTCATCTGAGCCGGAGACGCTTTTTCCGCCGCATCCGGACAGTATCAGGGCTGTCAACAACACTGCTGCGATCGCTTTTTTCATTCCTTCCCTCCGTCAGATGATCACCTGGCTGCCCCGGACATACTTTGCCTTTATGTCTCTGTATTCACCGAGATAGATAAACCTCTCCAGCCTCTGCTTAAGGCTGAGATCGGCGATAGGGGTCCTTATTTCCCTCTCGTCCAGGACCAGAGCGTCGAACTCGTATCCGGGATCAAAGGCGCCGCATCTTCCAAAGAAGCTTCCGCCGGATCTGGTGGCAAGGCAGAACGCTTCCTCCATTGTGAGGGGCTTCGCATGCCGGTCTACGTACTTCCAGTAGAGCTTACTGACCTCTACCGCCTGGACCATTGCGTCAAACATGGACTTACAGTGACCTGCTCCCACGTCGGTGCCCAGTCCGACCTTTATCTTCATGCTGATATATTTCCTGATGGGGGCCATGCCTGATGCCAGATTCATGTTCGACGCAGGGCAGTGGGCCACAAATACATTATTCTTCTTTATCAGGAGCATCTCTTCATCCGTGCTCCAGACGCAGTGGGCCATGACCGTGGGGCCGTTGGCCCCGAAACATCCGAACCGGTCGTAGGCCTGTCCGTAAGAAGTGCTCCAGGGGCAGAGTTTTGACACCCATTTGACCTCGTCCTCATTTTCCGAAAGATGGCTCTGCAAAGGCAGATGCTCCCTGCCCTGTATGTTTGCGAGACCTATCATCAGCTTGTCCGAGCACGCCGGAATGAATCTGGGGGTGAGGATAGGATAGGTATTTGCGTAATTCCTCTCTGCGGTCAGTTTAAGCCAGCGCTCTGTCTCCGCAAGGCTTGTCTCATGGTCCTTTTCACAGATATAGTCGGGACAGTTCCTGTCCATGTTTACCTTGCCCACCATGGTCACAAGTCCTGTCTTTTCAAGATTGTCCATGAGGAGCATCGTCGCGTCGGTATGGTGCGTCCCGTAAATAAGGGCGCGGGCGGTGCCGGAATTTCTCATGGCTTCGGCAAACATCCTGTAGGCCATATCGGCATACCTTGTGTCGGCGTATTTCGCTTCTTCGGGGAAGGCCACCTGATCGAGCCAGTCTATGAGCTGCTTGTCCATACCCAGACCTCTGAAAGCGAATTGGGGCGCATGCAGATGCAGATCGGTGAAACCGGGGATTATCAGGCAGCCCGAATGATCAACCACCGGATACGCCTTATAGCGCGCCGGGATATCCTCACGGCTCCTGTAGACCCCTCCCGATGCGCCGCTGTCGCATACCAGCCAGCTGTCTTCAAAACAGGCCAGCTCCCGCATATTCTTGCTGTAAATTATGTCTCCGTGGATAATAACCGATTCCGTCATCTTCTGCCCTCCAGAAGGTCTTTTGTCACATTGTCCCTGGTGTAGACCCTTACCTCATTGGGATGTTCGCCATTCTCAACACCCCCTGAAGCCATATCTTCCGCCGCCCTGAGCACAGCCTCCGGTCCCGATTCTATGTCAGATGCTATCTCTCCGTCAAGCACGGCCTTAAGACCCGAATATTGCGCATTGAAGGAGACGATCTTCAGGGCTCCCCCTTCTCCGAAGGAAATGCCTGCATCCCTGAGAACAGACATGGCTCCCAGAGCCATATTGTCGTTCATGCATACGAGGACGCCATTCCCTGTCATATCATCTGTAAGTTCCTTAGCTGCTGCCTTCCCCCCGTCTATGGTGAAATCCCCTGCTGCCGATGCCGCAACCTCAATCCCGGCCTCACCGAGTGTCTCCTCAAGACCTTTAAGCCTGCCTTCCCCGGCTTCGCTTCCCGGAGTTCCTTTTATCACATACACGGGAGCGCCTGACAGCGCTGCCCGGCCGCTCCCTTCTCCCGGATCGATCGAAGCATCCGGTCCGGACAGCCTGACGGCTTCCCCGCCTGCAGCCCTGCCCTCCGCCTCGTAGTCCGGCCCATACCAGGCAGCATATTTATCGGTTCCTTTGATATGGCGGTTTATCAGGATCACCGGGATCCCCGCCACCTCCGCTTCGGCAAGGATCTCCCCCCATTCCTCCGAGGGCAGGGGATCTATCAGGATGCGGTCGCAGCCTGATGCAATAAACTCCCTCACCGCCTCCGTCTGATAAGGGGGATAGTTGTCGGCGTCGGAAACAGAAAGGAGGAAGCCCTTCTCCTTTGAAAAGGCTTCCTCCGCGTAATCCTGTGACAGCGTGCGCCAGTCCGATTCATGCCCGGACTGGGCAAACCCTATGCGTATACAGTTTTTTCCGCAGCCGGTGAGTGAAAAGCAAATGACTGCAAATAACAGATACAATGATAATGAGTTACTTATTACCGGTCTGTCCTTTAGCATCCCGGCTTTCGGATGGTGCTTATCCTCTTTTTTATTCCGGATACGCCGCCTCAAACCGGTTTAACCCTGGCCGTAATAGGCGTTCTTTCCGTGTTTCCGGAAATAGTGCTTGTCCTGTATGACCTGGGGAGCCTTCCCTACCTTGGGCTCGATGGACTCGGTCCACATGGCCATCTTCGCCACCTCTTCCAGCACAACGGAACTCTCCACCGCCTTGTAAGGGGTCTTTCCCCAGGTGAAGGGGCCGTGATTTCTGCAGAGGACCGCAGGCATTGCCTCGGGATCGATCCCCAGCCTCTTGAATTCCGAGAGGATCACAAGTCCCGTATTCTTCTCGTACTCCCCTTCTATCTCATCCTTTGTAAGGCTTCGGACGCAGGGCACATCTCCGTAGAAATAATCTGCGTGGGTCGTGCCGTAGCAGGGAACGTCCCTGCCCGCCTGGGCCCAGGAAGTGGCGTAGGGTGAATGGGTATGGACAACGCCTCCTATGGAGGGGATCGCTTTATAGAGCTCCGCGTGGGTGGGCGTATCCGATGAGGGCTTGAACCTGCCTTCCACCACGTTGAGATCCAGATCTACAAGGACCATTGCTTCCGGAGTCAGATCCTCATAGGGAACGCCGCTGGGTTTTATTGCAAATATGCCCTTCTCCCTGTCTATTCCCGAAACATTGCCCCAGGTGAAGGTCACCAGATGATGCTTCGGAAGTTCCATATTGGCTACATAAACTTCTCTTTTCAGTTCTTCAAGCATGCCTTTCCTCCTTCGCAAAGGATCCGTGTCTGTGCCGATGGCATTATACAGGAAAACCGGCCTGTGTTCAATCCTGCGGAGACTGCCTTCGGCAGCCCGCACAGGACCAGATCAGGCTTTTATTTATCATGAACCGATCTTCAGATTCTCAACAGCTGCCTTTTCCGCTGCCAGACAGGCCCTGTAGGAGACCATGAAGCGGTCGAAGCCCTCGGAATCATTGGGATCCGGCTGGACGGTCTCCCCCTTAGCATCCTTAAAGACTGCCTTATCGAGCCAGTCGGAGAGATTCGCGGTCTCTCCGTTCTTTACCTCAGCGCTGTAAGCTGCCAGAAGAGCTATTCCCCAGGCGCCGCCCTCTCCGGCGGTGGTCATGCAGGTGACGGGGGCCTTCAGGGCTGCTGCCAGCACGTTCTGTCCGGCGCCTTTGGTCTTGAAGAGACCTCCGTGACCCATGAGCCTGTCTACCTTCACATCCTCTTCCCTTGAGAGTATGTCGTTCCCCAGCTTCAGGGCCGCAAGCGAAGAATAGAGGTTCGCTTTCATAAAGTTCGCAAGGTTAAAGGTTGCGTCGGGGGTCCTCACGATCATGGGGCGTCCTTCATCCACCCCGGCGACAGGCTCCCCTGAAAGGAAGTTGTATGCAAGGACGCCGCCGCAATCCGCATCGCCTTCCATTGCATGTGTGTAGATCTTTGTATAGATGTCGGACTTATTTACGGGAACGCCCATGATCTTTGAATACTCTTCAAAAATGTTCACCCAGGCGTTCAGATCCGAGGTGCAGTTGTTGCAGTGTACCATTGCGACCTCCGCGCCGGCGGGGGTGGTCACCACATCGATCTCCCTGTGCACGCCCTTCATGGGTTTCTCCAGGACCACCATGGAGAAAACCGAGGTTCCGGCCGAAACATTGCCTGTCCTCTCCCTTACGCTGTTGGTTGCTGCCATTCCCGTGCCTGCATCCCCTTCCGGAGGGCATACAAGAGCCCCCGGCTGAAGAGAACCTGCAGGATCCAGGAACGCTGCGCCATCCTCCGTAAGAGTTCCCGCATCTTCACCGGCGACCAGCACCTTGGGCAGTATATCCCTTATCTTCCAGGGAAAATTCCTGTCCTTCACCAGTTCATCAAAGCTGTCAAGCATCCTCCTGTCATAATCCTTTGTGGCAGAGTCGATAGGGAACATCCCCGAAGCGTCACCCACTCCCAGGACCTTATTTCCCGTGAGCAGGTAATGAACATAACCCGCCAGAGTCGTGATGAAGGCTATATCCTTTACATGCTCTTCATTATTCAGTATGGCCTGGTACAGGTGGGCGACAGACCATCTCTGGGGGATGTTGTAGGAAAATCTCTCAGTCAGTTCATCCGCCGCCTGTCCGGTAATGGTATTCCTCCAGGTGCGGAAGGGCACCAGAAGCCTCATGTTTTTGTCAAAGGCCAGATACCCGTGCATCATTGCGCTGATGCCGATGCTCTTTAAACCGGTGATCTCCGTCCCGTACTTTTCCTTCACGTCTGCCTGAAGGACCTTGAAGCAGGACTTCAGGCCTGAGCCCACGGCATCCATGGAATAGGTCCAGATGCCGTTCATAAGACGGTTCTCCCACTCGCTCTCCCCCTGGGCTATGGGCGCATTGTCAGCTCCGATGAGAACCGCTTTTATCCGGGTGGAACCAAGTTCGATCCCGAGGACCGCATTTCCGCTTTCTATGAATTCTTTCATATCCATTCTCCTCACGTATTTGTAAGACGCTTAAGTGTTCCCGGAACGGACCGTTTTTCGTCCCGTCGCAAATGAATCCGTCTCACCCTATGGCGATGAATTCCGTCCCCGTGTACTTTGAAAAGGCCTCTATGTCCTCCCGGGTGAGGGCTGTGGACACCACGGAATGGTGGGCTCCTCCGGCCTCGCACCAGGCAGCGGTCCCTCTCTCAAAATCGGGCTTATGACGGAACATGATCCTGGCCACGGGAAGCTTGGGCATGGGCTTGGGCTGTTTCACCAGTTCAATATCCGCGCATATGATCCTGAAGTGATCTCCCATATCCACCATGGTGACCTGGATCCCGTCTCCGGTGATCCCGTCGAATACGAGCCTGGCGGGGTCTTCCTTTCCGCCTATCCCGAGAGGGTGGACCTGTATCTCGGGCTTTCCTGCCGCAAACGCCACCGGGACCTCCAGCATATGGCTTGCCAGCTCCAGTTCCTCGCCAGCCGTCAGATCGTAGGTGTAATCCTCAATAAAGCCTGTGGCTCCCTTCCTTCCCTCAGCCATCTTCATAAGGATGGCTGAAAGCGCCGCGATCTTGTAATCTCCTTCGGGGCCGAAGCCTATGCCCTGTCCCATCAGATCCTGGGCTGCTATCCCCGGGAGCTGCCTCAGTCCGTGCAGATCCTGGAAGGTGTCCGTGAAGGCGCCGATATTATTTTTCTTTATGAACTTTTTGAGGGCGGCCTCGTACTTCGCCTGTTCCCTGACTGCGTTCACATTGTCCGTAGCCATGGTGTATTTTGCTTCATATTCCTTGAGCTGGCTGTCGATCTCCCGCTCCGTGACCTTCTCGACTATGTCCACCAGATCGCCGATGCCGAAATACCTCACTTCCCAGCCGTAGACTATCTGGCTTTCCAGTTTGTCGCCGCCGGTCACCGCAACGTCACGCATATTATTTCCGAAAGTGGCTATCTGGAGTGAATGCGAACAGGCGATTGCCTTGGCAACGCCGGCAAATCTGCGGATCTTGTCCACCACCCTGCCGTTTTTGTAAAATCCGGCAGCCGTCTCATGAGGTATCCCCATTCTGGCAAGGATGAACCCGTACTCCCTGTCTCCGTGAGCCGCCTGGTTCAGGTTCATGAAATCCATGTCTATCTTGTCGTAGGGAAGCTTCTCATTTGCCTGCGTATGGAGATGGAGAAGGGGCTTTCTCAATTCCTGGAGTCCCTTTATCCACATCTTTGCGGGTGAGAAGGTGTGCATCCAGGTGATGACACCCACGCACTCGTCGTCGCACTGGGCTTTTCTCATATCCTGAATGCAGGTCTCGGATGTGATGACTGTGGGCAAAAGCTCTATCCTGGCCAGTCCCTTCAGTTCTTTCGCCAGAAACGCAGTCATCTCCTTTGCGTCCGCCGCCACCTGCTTAAGGCACTCTTCGCCGTACAGGTCCTGGCTTCCGACTATAAAATAGATCTTATCTGCTGCCATAATATGACCCCCTCTTATTTCTTTACCGACATCTTTTTCCTGGCCATGACCACCGACTGGATCACCAGGAAAAGACACAGCATTGCCGCTATGGTGATGCCCGTCCACCAGGCCTGATCCAGACCGGCGCTCGCCACTATGTTCTGAATAGTCCTGAGAGACAGGACTCCGAAGAATGTGCCTATGATATTTCCGACGCCTCCGGTCAGCATCGTGCCTCCGATGATGGAGGAGGCGATAGCGTTCATCTCGGCGCCCTGGGCGTGAGTCGCGGCTCCGCTTCCCACATGCAGGAAATACACATAGCCGCCGATCCCCGCCAGAAGCGAGCAGATGATGTGGGACATGAATTTGGTCCTCTTTACGTTGATACCCAGCATAAGTGCGCTCTGCTTATTGCCGCCCACCGCGTAGAAGCTGCGGCCCAGCTTGGTCCAGCGAAGGATGCAGAACATGATCAGCACCACCAGGAGGGCTATGATCACTCCTATCTCCACGTAAGCGTCCACATATATGCCCTTCTTATTCACCGAGCCAAGCCCGGGAACTATTATCCTTGTGTTCTTGAGGGCCACAAAACTCTCGTTCTGGACGTTGAAGGGGTTCGTGTTCACTATGGTGGTCATGCCTCTGGCAAAGAACATGCCCGCAAGGGATACTATGAAGGGCTGGATATCGAGATAAGCCACCAGGAATCCCTGTACCAGACCGTAAGCAAGACCGATGCCTATGGCGATCAGCATGGAAACCAGGACATTTCCGCCTTTGAAGTCCAGATATACGGCGCAGCACATGCTGATAAGGGCCGTGACTCCGCCGACGGAAATATCGATGCCGCCCGCTATCATGACGGTGCTCATCCCGCAGGAGAGGATTATGAGGGCCGCATTTTCATTCAGGATATTGAAAAATGTCTGAGGCTTCAGAAAGCCCTTTCCCTGAAACACGATAGCGCCGATGTACATAAGGAAGAATACCAGGATGGTGATGGTCAGAAGAAGACTGGTATCTGTCATATTTTTGAATTTCTGCGATAATTTAGACATCAGGCCGCCTCCTTTCTGCTTTCGGCAGAGAGCTTTTTGAACAGCACGCTCATCCTGTCCCTCACCACCGGAGCGCTGAATACCACCAGCATGATCACGACCACGGCCTTGTATGCGGGAAGAGCATCCGAAGGCACGTTGAATTTGAAGAGTGTGGTGGTCAGGAGCTGGATAACGAAGGCTCCGATGACGGAGGCCGCCATATTAAACTTTCCGCCGCTCAGAGCGTTTCCGCCGAGAGCCACCGCAAGGATGGCGTCCATCTCTATATCCTTGGCTATGACCGAATAGTTGATGGATGACAGACGGCTGACCTTGATGAGGGCCGCAACAGCCACACACAGGCCGAGGATGACAAAGGTGAGCCACTTGATGAACACGGGATTCAGACCGTTGAGTCTGGATGAACTCTCGTTGATACCGACTGCCTGGGTATAAAGACCCAGATTGGTGAACTTAAGCACAAGAGTGATCAGGATCACCATGGCCGCCGCGATGAACACCGGCGTGGGGATCGGGATCCCGGGGATGAACCCTCCGTAATACGAGAACTTCGGATCGCTGATGATGGGAAGCTCGTTATTATTTATCCAGGCGGCTATAGAACGTCCGGCCGTATACAGGATAAGGGTCGCGACCATGGGCTGTATCTTGAATATGGCCACCAGCACGCCGTTAAAGGCTCCGAACGCCATGGCTACAAGGCAGCTGATGAGGAACGCCACAAATATGGGAGTCCTCAGGGTGTCGGGGCGGGTGTTGGTCCCGCAGAGCACGCGTAAGAGCGTGCTTCCCGCAATGGCTATGGCAGCGCCAACGCTTATGTCCTGTCCGCCCGAGGCGGCTGTCACAAGAGTCATTCCTATGGCAAGTATGGCGAGCTCGGAACCGTTGTCCAGAACCGTCATGAGATACCCGGACAAAACGGGGTTACCTGCGCTGTTCAATCCCATGGTGATCTTGAAAAATGAAGGATCTGCGATCAGATTGAACAGAAGCAGTATGAGCAGCGCCGTCATGGGTATAAAAATCTGATTTTTATAAATCTTACTCATTCTTCTCTTCACCTCCGGCAATAGTACTCATTATCTTGTTCTGGGTGAGATCCTCTCCGGTAAGCTCGCCCACGACCCTGCGGTCCCTCATGACGATGAGCCTGGAGCAGGTCCTCAGCATCTCATCCGTCTCGGAGGATATGAAGGTTATGCTCATGCCCTCGCTGGCAAGCTTCAATACCAGTTTCTGGATATCAACCTTTGTTCCGACATCTATTCCTCTCGTGGGTTCGTCAAGTATCAGATAGTCGGGATGTGTCAGAAGCCAGCGGGCCAGTATGACCTTCTGCTGGTTTCCGCCGGAAAGTGATTTGATGGGCGTATCCGCTGAAGCAGTCTTAATGCTCAGCGCCTTGATATATTCATCCGCGAACGCGTTGGCTTCGGCCTTTGTGAAGGGCTTGAAGAACCCCTTCATAACCTGCAGCGCGAGGATAATATTCTCTCTTACGGACAGATCGCCTATGATGCCGTCCACCTTGCGGTCCTCGGGGAGGTATCCGATGCCGTTCTTCATGGCGTCAATGGGTTTCTGGATCTTTACGGTCTTACCGTTCTTTTTCACTGTACCGCTGACGACCCTGTCGGCTCCGAAGATGGCCCTCACGCATTCGCTTCGGCCGGAACCCAGAAGTCCGGTGAATCCGTTGACCTCGCCCTTTCTGATATTGAAATCGAAGGGCTTGATGCCTTCGGTGCTGGACAGTCCCTCCGCCTCGAATACCGGCTCCGAGGTCCTGTCGACCGTTTCCCCTTCCTTATCGGTGTTGATGTCGGACAGATCGTCAAGCTCCTTGCCCAGCATCTTTGAAACAAGCTGGAGCCTCGGCAGATCCTTGATCTCATATTCGCCCACCAGTTTCCCGTCCCGGAGAACCGTGATCCTGTCGCATACTTCGTAAACCTGGTCGAGGAAATGCGTGACGAAAATGATGCCGACGCCTCTACCCTTGAGCTCGCGCATCAGCTTAAACAGCTTCTGAACTTCCTGCTCGTCCAGTGAAGACGTAGGCTCATCGAGTATCAGGACTTTACATTCCATATCTACAGCGCGGGCGATAGCCACCATCTGCTGGACGGCAATGGAACAGCTTCCGAGCTGCTGCGTCGCCTGAGCGGGAATGTCCAGGGATCTGAGCAGCTTATCCGCGCCTTCATTCATCTTTTTCCAGTTCTGCAGAACCGCATCCGAACGGCCTATGTACATGTTTTCCGCCACCGACAGGTTTGGACAGAGGGTGATCTCCTGATACACCGTGCTGATCCCCGCGTGCTGCGCATCCTGAGGCGAACGGATATTTACATCATTTCCGTCCAGTTCTATGGTGCCCGCATCCTTTGTATAAACTCCGGTAAGCACCTTGATAAGGGTGGACTTTCCTGCACCGTTCTCCCCCATCAGCGCATGTATCTCGCCCTTCCTGAGGGTGAAATCCACTCCCATGAGAGCCTTGACTCCCGGAAAGAATTTGTCTATCCCCCTCATAGTGAGTAATGCTTTATCAGCCATAGACTACCTCCAAATAAACGGTGCGGCTCCAGCATCGCAAGTATTCACTTTTCTGACGCCTGAGCCGCACCTTGTTTTCATTTATTCTTTTGTTACTGTGTTGTGATCAGATATCAGATACCATAAGTATCAACATCTTCCTGTGTGATGGTAGTGGCATCGAAGCCCTTCTCGTCCATGATGATGGTCTTTTCAGCGATGGTGCCGCCGCTCTGGAGAGTCTTGATAACCTCATCGATGTAAGATGACTGGAAAGGATTGCACTGTCCGTCATAGTTCCAGTTCTGGGCAAGAAGCTCTTCAAGAGCCCACTTGTTGCAGTCAAAGCCCATAACGATGACGTCCTTGCCTACGCCGTGAGAGATGTTGGCCTTGTCAAGAGCAGCAACAGCGCCCTTAGCCATATCGTCGTTCTCTGCATAGATAACGTTGAACTTCGTGCCTGCATCGATAACTGACTGAACGATCTGCTGAGCATTCTCTGCATTCCACTCAGCGGTCTGCTGTGTAACGATGTTCCAGTTGCTCTCTGCCTTAACCTTGCTGTCAAGAGCGCCTGAACGGCCCTTCTGAGCAGCGGAACCCATAACGCCCTGGATGTGGATCACGTTGTACTCGTCAAGGTTCTGGCTTGCAAGCCAATCAACAGCGGTCTGGCCTTCCTTGTCCATATCGGAAACGATGGAAGCTGCGTAAAGGCTCGGATCTGCGTCGATAGTACGGTCAAACAGGATAACCTGGATGCCTGCGTCCTGAGCGTCTTTCAAAACGGTGTCCCAGCCGGATGTATCAGCTGCGGAAAGAAGAAGGTAATCAACGCCGTCCTGGATGAACTTCTGAGCTGCTGTGATCTGCTCGTCGTTCTTAAGGCTGTATGCGAAGGATGCTTCATAACCGTTTGCTGCGGAGAAGGTTTCCTTCAGATCCTTGTCGTTAGCGGTACGATATCCGGACTCGTTCGGATCGTTGTTGATGATACCAACCTTGATGGTGCCGCCTGAAGATCCGGAATCAGCTGCCGGAGCTGCGTCGCCGCCGCCTGATGCCGGTGCGGTTGCTCCGCCACCACCACATGCAGTCAGTCCCAATACCATAGTTGCTGCCAATAATACTGCTAAAGCTTTCTTTTTCATCATTTTTCCTCCCCTTGAAAGAAATATAGGTTAGCGGGTTTCAAAAACCCTTGTTTTGATGAAACCATCATAATTCCTTTTTTGCATAAAAGAAATGAATAAAAATCCCCCGGTGGTGTATTTTTTTATCGCCATCCGGGGGTGTGTTGTGTTTTTTTCAGTCGGGGGTTGATTATTTTACTTTTGCCTTCTTTGCCAGCCCCTTTTTATGAAACAACTTGTCATAGGCTTTTCTTTTTTTGGAAGGAACCCTGACTTTTGCCTTTTTCGGCACGCCTGTAAAAGCCTTTTTGGCCACATTCTTTTTGGTCAGCTTCTTCGTTTTGATAACGATGGTCCGAAGAGACTTGCAGCCCTTGAACATCTGCTTTCCCAGCTTCTTTACGCTCTTTGGGATCGTAACCTTCTTAAGTTTTTTACACCCCTTGAAGGCTTTGGCATATACGCCCATCTGCGTGATCGGATTTTTTGATACCTCTCGCTTCGACCCATAATGTCCCCTCCCCAGTTTATTATTCGTTTTTCGGTTCAGTTTCTTTCATATCGAACTTTTGCGCTTCCTTCATCATTCGTCTCTACGATATTTCAAACCGGACCAAATATTTGATCACTTGTTTATCGGCTCCGTATTCTCATACCCCACGATCCAGAAACTCCAGTATCTCCATCTGCTGATCCGCATGCTCAAACTCATCTAGGATCGGACATGGGATGTGCGGCTCAAAGGCTTTTTCATGAAACCAGGTGCACTGCACCGGATGCATGCCGGCCTGACGGGCTGCGAACAGTTCATTCGATCCGCCGTCTCCCACATACAGACACTCTTCAGCCTGCACACCCAGCTGCTCCGTCATTCTTCGGAACATTTCCTGATCCGGTTTGCAGATTCCCTGCTCGTAGGAGATCAGCGCCACATCAAAATACGGAAATAGTACGCTATCCCTGATCATATCGCGTTCATCGGAAAAGGTATTCGTGATCAGCCCGATTTTGATCCCCCTGTTTTTCAGTTCCCGCAAAAGTTCCGGGGTTGCTTCCGGCATAGCGGAAAAAGTATCCTGCAGGCTTTCCATCCGCTTGGATGCTGCAAGGCAGACCATCTCCTCGGAGTAGAGATCCAGTTTTTTCAAAACAATTCGAAGCCCTTCCTCGATCGTGTACTTTCCGACTGTCCGGTCCTCTTCGATGGCATGCCATTCCTTCCGGAACAGTTGCGGATCCGCGCCCACATCGGCGGCGATATCTTCTCCGAAATAGATTTTTCCGTCAAAGAGAGAGACCAGCGTCTCGAACATATCAAAAACAACAGCCTTGATCATGGATCATACCTTTCTTATACATCACTCATACCTCAGCCCGATCGACTCATCCTTGTGATCGATCCAGTACCTTAAGATATCATATTTATCAGTGGGAAGCTGCGCATTCTCATCTTCCATCAGGGAAATGGTGATCTGATCATTTTTCCATTCAGGGACTTCCGGCTGCTGCCCGTCCCCGATCAGGGCAGGCACCTTCCGACAGATGATATTGGAATGGACAAATACATCTTCCCTTTCTAGCACGTCTTTTGCGAATGCATCCATATCCGTGACCGTCACAGGCAGCACATCCGTCAGGGTAACTGTATCCTCCTGCCCCCGGGAATTTCCTGTCTCACCTGTAAAGGAAGGCGGCATGGTAATGGAAGACGTACAGGCGGCGTTTTCAAAATCCAGCCCGAGTTTTTCCGCCTGCAGTTTTAATACACTGCTGCTAAACTCCTGCATCCGCTCGGATGTATAGATGCTGCCGGTTTCCACATTCACCCAGAAATCAAAAGTCTGTTCGTCGAGTTTATAAGTTCCTTTGACAAAATCCGACATTTCCAGCCTGTCTGCCGCCGGTCTGGTGACATCCGCATAGAGTCCTTGAATGGTTGCTTTTTTTCCGGTCTCCTGAAAGTATTCCTTCATCAGCTGACTGCCGGCCTTTTTCTGTTCACTCTCCCCAGCTACGCAGCCGGTCAGAAGGCAGAGAGAAAGCAGCACTGCCGGGATCGTGGTGATCAGCGTACCGTATGGATATTTATGGCTGCCTGATAGATGCCCTGCTGCATACGACGTAGTTGCAGACTTTATCTTTGCTTGACTATGCACATTCTTACCGGTCATACTGCTTCCTTTTATTCGTACTTATAGACTATCGTTTTTTCGTATCGAATTTTACACTGAGTAAAGCAATCGTTTCCAACTCCATATTTTATACGGGATATTTCTTCATCTGAATAAACCGGAATTTTCCTGTTCTACCTATTTCATATCGGACTTTACAGCCCTTTGATCTTTCTTGAAACGGGTTCAAGAGGGCAGCAGCACCGTCACCCTGGTGCCTTTTCCCTGCTCGGATTCCACATACAATCCGTAGCGTTGTCCGAATTTCAGGCGGATTCTTTCATTGACGTTGTAAAGTCCGAAGATCTCTCCGCTGTCACTCTTTTCAGGCTCCGCCTGCTTCTGATGTCTTGGTATTGCAGGCATGGCACTGACACTTTGTGCCATATTCTCCGCTTGTCCTTCTTCATCCTGCGATGTATTCGCCTTCTCATTTTCCACCCACCGGATGCTGAGCCTCTCATTGATCTGTTTCAGGCGTTCCGGCGCAATTCCCGCGCCGTCATCTTCGATATACAGATACACGCAGCCGCTCTCGGCCTTTCCCGTCACGGTGATGGTCCCGCCGCCGCGGACATTTTTGATCCCGTGATAGAGCGCATTTTCCACGATGGGCTGCAGCGTGATCTTCGGGATCTGAACATTACCCAGTTCTTCCGGCACCTCTACTTTATATTGCAGGATATCCTGATAACGGATCTGCTGGATCTCCAGATAACTACCCACATGGCGAAGCTCATCCCGCACCGTCACGATCTCACGGCCCTGCCCAAGCGAGGTACGGAAAAACTCCGAAAGGCTTTTTACCATGCCCACTACCCGCTGCTGATCTCCGCCTTCCGCCAGCCACACGATGGTATCCAGCGTATTATATAAAAAGTGCGGGTTGATCTGCGCCTGCAAAAGTTCCAGCTCAGCAGTACGAAGTGATTCCTGCTCCGTACGCACCTGGGACAAAAGTTCCTGGATCCGGACGATCATCTCATCCAGGGAAGTAGCCAGAACGCCAAGCTCTGCGCCGCCGGTGATATCGGCCCGTACGGAAAGGTCACCGCCTGCCACCCGCTCTGTTACTTTCGAAAGCTGCAGGACGGGGCTGGTAATGGACTTTGAAATATTCACAGAGATCAGGGCCATCAAAAGGAGCAGCACCACCAGTGCGATACCGATAAAGGTCATGACTCCTGTGTAAAATGTCCGCATCTGGTCACGGACCTGTATCATATCCTGGATCTCATAATAAATGAACTGCAGCATGGTCTCCCGCACCAGAGCCGTTACGATCTGGACATCGTTTTCCCAGATCTCCATGTTGCTCTCGTACTGATTGCCTTCCTTCAGATTGGCTTCGATCCTGTCCGTATAAGTCCCCAGGTTGATCAGGTACTTTCGGATATCCTCAAGTCTCTTGGTATTCTCGGCAGAAAGGTTTTTGGATTCAGACAGCGACTCCACAACCGACTGCGCCTGGGACAGCATTTCCCGCAGGCTGCACTCTTCAAAGGATTTGCTCTCCACGATGACCAGATAGGTTTCATAATCAAAATCGCTTTTGAAATCCAAAGAAAAACTCGATGCCCTCCCGGCCGCTTCGATCAGCTGATCGTAACGCTTTGTCTGCGTCTGCATGGTCACAAGACAGAGGATGGCAAAAACAAGAAGCGGCAGAGATACCACCAGATAGGACAGGCGGATCTTTGCCGTTAAGGACATATCCGAAAGAAGGCGGCTGATACGCCCCCTTAAGTTTTGTTTTTCATTCTGTTTCGCAGTGGTACCGGAATTTGTATTCATCCGCTGCAGCTTCCTTTTGGCTGACCTTGTTTGTTATATCTCATACTATACTAACAGGGAAGGATATATGATCTATCCTGTAAACGCATAGCATTGATATCTGCGTCAAATGATTCATGCAAGCATTATCATTTTACTCATTGCTCGCGGGAATGGACCCCGTCTGCTTACTCCTCAGATGCACTGCCCGACTGTCCCGCGCGGTACTGGGTCGGTGTCATGCCCTGCGTCTTTTTAAACAAAAAGGAAAAATAATGAGGATCTTTATAGCCGACTTCGTAACTGATATCCACGCCTCGCTTTGACGTACTGCGCAGAAGTTCCCGCGCCTTATGCATGCGGAAATCCGTCAGATATTTGATAAAGGTCTTCCCGGTCTGTTCACTGAATACCATGCTCAGATGATTGGGCGAGAAATTCACATGGCTGGCCAGGGTGTTCAGGGAAAGGTCTTCATCCGCATAGTTTTCTTCGATATAACGCTTTGCCTCTTCGATGACGCTTGCATAGCGGTTGCCCACTCCCTGCTCGCGAAGAAGGATCGCTTTTTTCATGGAACGTGTCAGATATTGTTTCGTCGCTTCTTCGTCCCGGATATCTCCGGCTGCCATATCAAAAGCCTCCGCCTCGGATCTGTCGATACCGATGCTCTCCAAAAAAGCGGAAACCGCAAAATACATCTCCGTTGCAAGATACTGGCGGAACAGATTGGAGGCCGCCGCTCCTTCCCCGATACCTGCAAAAAAGTCCCGGACAAACAGTTCCACTTCTTCCGGCTGGCCGGTGTGGAGAAATTCGCTGATCCTTGCGCGGCTCACCTCATTCGGATCGATCTGGGAAAGTGAAAAATCATCGGAAGCGCCGCTGCCTGCAATGGGACCGAAAGAAGGTTCCTCTCCTTCCTGATAATAGTAAATCCCGCTCTTTTGCAGATAATAACGCTTTGCATAAGCAATGGTCGCCTGTCTGTGGCACACGGGCAGTTCCGTCAGTCTGCCGACCGGAAGACCGAAGGCACCGCAATAGATAATATGGGAATAATTCGCTAAAAGAGCGGTCAGTTTTTCCGCGAGCTGTGTCTGCTTATCGGCAAGCTGCTCCTGTGTATCGGCTTTGAGCACCACTGCCAGATCTTCAATATGCTGCTCAAAAACAAGGGCGCCAAGATCGTCTGCGATCTTGTGGATCTGCTCATACACCTCAACCATACTGCCGGAATACTCACCCTGACTGTGATGAGACGACTGCGCCTGAAACAGCATCACGTTATAACAGTCCGCAGAAATATC
>JAEELB010000102.1 GCA_016288705.1 Lachnospiraceae bacterium
ACTTTGTCCGTCCGGGGAGTTTCTCACACGGCAGGGGATGCCTGCAGCCGCCATGCGGCGTTACGGTTTCATTTCCCGGGCGTCAGGACAATCACCGTATAGGAGTATACGGAATCCGTGCCATCCGGATTGCTGACCGTAGCCGAAATCTTTGTGCTCCCTGGGGCTTTGGCTGTCACCTTTCCCTTCTCATCGACCACGGCTATGCTTTCATCTTCCGACGACCATTTGACTGTTTCTCCCTTGATGAGATTTTTCAGGGCATTCTTCTTGGTTTTGCCCTGTTTTACACTTATCTCATTCTTTGCAAAGCGCGGTATCTTCACCGTAACAGATACGTTTTCGGCCACAACGGCGGACTTTTTCTGTCCGACATCGGTGGTATACGTGATCTTTACCTTGGAAGTGCCGTTCTTCTTTGCAGTAAGCTCACCGGTCACCGGGTCAGCCTCTACACAGTCGGGTTTTGCCGAAACATATACGGGCGCCGCCACATTGGGAAGAGTATTCAGAACGTCCGAATACTCGTATGTGACATATTGTCCGGCTGTCAGTTTCTGATCCGCATATGTCATTACCTGCTTCTTCGTTTTGATCTTTTCTATTGCCAGAAACAGTTCCGTTTTTCCGTCCGCGTACTTTTTGGTGGAAGCGTTGTAAAGGGACAGGCAGATCCTTACGACTCCGGAGTTCTTCGCGGTGAAGATCCCGGTTTTCGCCGCCACGGAGCCGAGCTTGTTCGTGCTTCCCGCCTTGATCTTCGCGTTTGCCGCTCCTACCGTATATACGACGTATTTAAATTTGGGCTTTGCCGCTTCCTTCCTGTACTCTTCCAGCTCAGCCGCAAAATAAGGGCCGACATTCACTTTCTGTTTTGCAGCGACCGTCATGTAGGACCATTTTGCAGTAAGGCATCTGTCCGTATCCCGGACAACGGAATCCGGAGTTATCAGTTCATCATTCTCATTGAACCAGCCGGCAAATATGTACCCGTTTCTCGACGGAATCGGAAGGGGTCCGAATTTCTGTCCGCTTATGTATCTTCTGTCCGGAGCTTCGCCGGTACCGCCGTTCAGATCAAAGCTTACGATATGACCTTCCTGTATCCAGTATGCATAGAGAGTGGTATCCTCCGCAAGGTCGCAGCTTCTCTCGCCTTTTCCGTCCAGCCCGTAATACTTTACGCCTTTTCCGTCCCTTTCCGTAAAATAACCGCCGAAGGTATAACCCTGTCTCGAAGGTACCTCTATATCGGGCAGGTCATTTTCGTACAGCGCATTGACGGATAAAGTCCCTCTGCTCCCTGCATCCGCTTCCCCGGGATCCAGGGTGATCAGGACCTTCTTCACGGGATCGACCACATTGATACTGCACTCATCGAAAACAGAGGGCTCATCGACATAATAATACCTTACGACGGAGGTTCCTTCGGTAAGCCCCGTGAAGACATTACCCTCCCGGCTGATATGACCGGCTCCGCTCACGATCCTCCAGTCGCCTTTCAATCCCTTGTGTGAACATTTGGGAGTGATAGTGACGGAGCTCCCGATCGATACACGGTATTCCTTTTTCGGGATGGTGATCTTTTTGACCAGAAGATCCTCGTCAACCTCATCCCCGACTATCACTTTGGTTGTAGAGGAAATGTCCGTACCCGCCACCCTGACGGTGAGATCGGCTTCTCCCTTGTTGAGTCCGGTCAGCATGAGGGTGAAACAGCCGTTTTCATCGGGTTGCACTATACTGTCCACCTTAGCCACGGATAAAAGAGAAAGCTCCGTCTCTACGGTCATCCCACTGGAACAGTTTTCTATCACTCCGTTGACGCTCAGAGTATCGTCCGCTCTCAATCTCACACTGTCGGTAATACCGATATTTGCGGGGTTCGTTACTGTCCTTGCCTCAGAATATCCATCTCCAAGAGTTTTCCCTGTATAGGATCTGACAGTGCCGGGAATTTTCAAAATAATACTATCTCCTTCAGCCAGCGTGGGAGATAATAACACCTCAAATCTCCTTGCAAGTTCATTTCCGTCCATGTCGTATTCTTTCACATAACCAAGTTCACAGTCTTTTTTCGTTTCATTCGGGGCGTCCAATGTTAAGCCTGAAACCGTTTCGGGAACCACGTACTGGTTGAATTCGAACACTATCCTGTCAGTGAAGGCATAGAAGGAATTCACTTTCAGCTCCGATCTTGAAACAAGCCCGACATTTATATCGGTCTGTATGGGAGGGACCGGGTACCAATCGGTTGTGACAGGCTCATACCCTTCCTTCTCAAACCTGACCTGCCATTGACCCTCCGGAACGTCCCATGCGTATTGTCCGTCAAGATCCGTCAGCAGGGGGTTATTTTGCATATATTGTTCCGCATCCCACAGTACGGCGCCCCCGGAAGAGTCTTTGTAATACACCTTTGCCGTAACGTCCTTCAGACGGTTGGTGACAGCGCCCTCGTACACATAGCCCGAAGGATCCACAAGCCATGACAACATCATTGCCTTTATCTCGATGATATCTCTCCACACATGGAACACTTCTTCCACCACGTAATTTACGGCCATGTATGTCATGTAGACCTCGGGACCTGCGGCCTTGCAGCCCACTCCGGCGACGGCGGATGTGACCGTCCATACGGTGTAGAGATCCCTGTACGCTTCAAGCTCGCCCAAAAGACTTGCCTGTTTATCGACATCAAGAGTATCGCTGTATACGATCTGCTTATAAAGCTTTTCATAATCCGCTTCAATGCCGTATATTTTTCCGACGGTCTTCAACCCTGTGCCAATATAGCCGAGAGAGCTGGAAAGCAGAGTATCCTCATTGAAATCTCCCTGAAGGAAATAAAGGAAGGTCTTGCTGCTCACCACATCCCCGGTCATTAAGAGCAGACCGCTGTCGCTCTCCTTGCCGGGATTGTATATGCAGTTCTCTATGACCGTGAACCAGTATTGATCCCCTCCGACCTCATATAGACGCTTGTATTCATCATATATGTCGAAAATACTGGAATAATTTGAATCCGTGTATTCCAGTCCATCCAGTTTACTCTCCTCGTCGAGGACCTTATAGGTCAGTTTCAGTTCATCAACGCCAAAGTCGGATTCCAGTTCGGGACTGTTATGAGCTATGGTGATATCGGTTGTCTTGTTCCCGTGCGTGTCAATGTAATTCTTTTCAGTGACGGTGGGGTTTTTGAACACATCGTTATAAGCCTTCAGAATGGCGGGCTTCTGAAAACTCGAAACATCCTTCGGAACATTCTGGGAAGGTTTTTTCGAATAGTTCACGCTCAGTTTTCCGGGAACATAACGACGGCTATCATAAAAATAACAGAAGACAACGAAAGTACATGAATGAAAAACA
>JAEELB010000103.1 GCA_016288705.1 Lachnospiraceae bacterium
GGCCGCGAGGGTATGCGCCTGTCATCCTGTCTTCGCTTGTTTTTGCTCTGGTCCACATGAATCTGAATCAGGCGGTCTACGCCATGATCATAGGGATAGGGTTCGGACTTCTCTGCGAAGCAACAGGATCCCTGCTGTATCCCATGCTGTGTCATATGGCGTTCAATTCCGTCGAAACAGTCATGCTGTATATGACGAAGGATATGGATAAGTTTGACAGGACGGGGGCCGCATATTTCGACGAACTGAAGGAATCAATAGCGGTGATGCTCATCGTATCCCTGATCTGCACACCCCTTGCCATTTGTGTGCTCAACTGCATTCGTAAGGTCTGTGCGGGAGACCGCGAGATTGCGGCCAGGAGAAGTATGTCTCCCAGCGGCCCTGCCTTCTCGGCTTTCGTGAACCCTCAGTCAGGCAGCCAGAACCCGTATGCAAATGCGCCGGGGTACCCCGCCGGGAATCTTCAGTCAGGCAGCCAGAACCCGTATGCAAATGCGCCGGGGTATCCCGCCGTAAATCCCCAGCCGGGCAGTCAGAATCCGTATGCGAATGCGCCGGGGTACCCCGCCGTGAATCCTCAGCCGGGCAGCCAGAACCCGTATGCAAATGCGCCGGGGTATCCCCCTAACGGCCCCATGGCCGGCGGCTTTGGCCCCGGGACGTTTGCCCCCAATGGTTACGCCCCCGGTCAGGGTTACACCCCGGGCCAGAACTACGCCCCCGGTCAGGGTTACACCCCGGGCCAGAACTACGCCCCCGGTCAGGGTTACACCCCGGGTCAGGGTTACGCCCCGTGGCAGGGTTACACCCCGGGCCAGAACTACGCCCCCGGTCAGGGTTACACCCCGGGTCAGGGTTACGCCCCCGGTCAGGGTTACGCCCCGGGTCAGAACTACGCTCCCGGGCAGAATGCACCTTACCGGCAATTTACCGGAAATACGGGGATCCCTGCAGGTCAGCAGGATCTTCTCGCCACCCCTTCCCTTATCGCCGGGATAGGGCTGTGCACCGCCATAATTGTTTTTATGGAATTTATATAAAAAACTATGGAAAAAATGTATAAAATACACTATAATCATCAATAAAAAAACAGGGAGTCGGGTTTATTGATTTCTAATCAGGTCATTCAATCTGTCATAAACGGAACGAAAAACATAGCCGGGGTGGATATTTGCGTTACCGATGAAAACGGCGACGTGGTCTGCTCCACCATGGAAGATCCTTCCGGATTCAGGAAGGAAGCAGCGGCTTTTGCCCGGTCCGAGGAGGATGATCAGGAGCTTAAGGGATGGTATTATTACAAGATATTTGACGAGCTGTCCCTTGAGTATGTCCTTATAGTCGGGAAGGGCGGTGAAAGCGCCTACATTACGGGCAGGATGACGGCTTTCCAGCTCACAAACCTTGTGGTTGCCTACAGGGAGAGGTTTGACAGGGATAATTTTATCAAAAACCTCCTTTTGGACAACCTTCTGCTGGTGGATATTTACGGAAGGGCCAGAAAACTCAGGATCCGCACCGGATCCCAAAGGGTCGTGTTTATCGTGGATTCGGGACCGGAGAGGGAGAATGCCCTTCTGGAGCTGCTGAGGCAGAATGTGGGCGTGAATTCCCGCGATTTTGTCACCGCAGTGGATGAGAACGACGTTATCATTGTCCGGGAGCTTGAAGAGGAAGCCGGTGACCGGGAGGAACAGATAGAAGAGACCATCCGTCAGATAACGGAATGCACATCGGGCAGCGGCGAGATCCGGATAGCCTACGGCACGGTGGTGCAGGATCTGAAGGAGGTGTCCAGATCCTACAAGGAAGCCCGTATGGCGCTGGATGTGGGGAAGATCTTCAGCCCCGAAAAGATGATCATCCCTTACAGCAGGCTCGGGATAGGCAGGATCATTTACCAATTGCCCATGCCCCTTTGCAGGATGTTCATAAATGAGACCTTCATGGGCATGAACCCGGATGAACTTGGGGAGGAAATGATAACCACCATAAATCATTTCTTTGAGAATTCCCTGAATGTGTCCGAGACCAGCAGAAAGCTCTTCATCCACAGAAATACTCTTGTGTACAGGCTTGACAAACTGGAGAGACTCACAGGGCTTGATCTGAAGAACTTTGACGACGCCATCACCTTTAAGATCGCTCTTATGGTGGTGAATTATATGAAATATATGGAAGATAACGTTTACTAGATCGTTCCGCAGGAACGGTTTTGCGGATCGCTTTGTGTCGGCGGCAGGCCGTACATGCGCTTTTTGAAACAGTTTATTTGTAAATAAGGAGGTCAGATGGGAGACAGACGCCGTCGCCGTCCCAGGCTTCAGCCGGATGGCGAGATCATAACTCTTGAAAATGTGAGCAAATCCTATACCCACGGTGTTGCGGCGCTTGACAATGTGAATCTGCACATCAATGAGGGTGAGTTCGTATTTATTGTCGGAAAGACAGGCTCGGGTAAATCCACGCTGATAAAGATGCTTCTGAGGGAACTCACTCCCACGGAGGGAAGGATAGTCGTGAACGGCTATGATCTCCGGAAGATCAGGCATTCAAAGATCCCTATCTTCAGGAGAAATCTTGGGATAGTGTTCCAGGATTTCCGCCTGCTCAAGGACAGAAATGTCTATGACAACGTAGCATTTGCCCAGAGGATAGTCCAGAAATCAAGCCGTGAGATAAGGCGGAACGTCCCCACGGTCCTGGAATCGGTGGGTCTTGCCGGAAAATATAAACAGAAGCCCAGGGAACTGTCCGGAGGAGAACAGCAGAGAGTTGCCCTTGCAAGAGCGCTCATTAATAAGCCTTCGATCCTGCTTTGCGATGAGCCTACGGGGAATCTGGACCCCAAGACTTCCTGGGAGATCATGAGACTCCTTGAACAGATAAATGAGAGAGGCACCACTCTTCTCGTTGTCACCCACAGCAAGGAGATCGTGAACGCCATGCAGAAGAGGGTGGTCACCCTGAACCGCGGCGTTATCATCAGTGACGAAGAGAACGGAATGTATCTCGACGACGATTGAAAAAAGCTCGAAGAGTATCGTGAACAAAGATCAGAACGGTGACTGAAGAGTGCCGTAAACAACGATCAGAACGCTGATTGAGGAGTACGTAAATGAAGATCAGAACGCTAATATATTGCATAGGTCAGGGATTCCGCAATCTCGGCAGGAACAAATCCTTTACCGCCGCATCCATCGCCACCATCGCTTCCTGCCTGTTTCTTTTCAGCATGCTGTTCTCGGTGGCGGCAAATATTCAGAACATCCTTTATTCCGTGGAAAAGGGCGTGTCTGTCACGGTATTTTTCGACCCGGGCATAACGGACGAAAGGATACAGGAAATAGGCGCCATGATCAACCAGAGGCCGGAGGTGGATCACACCGAATTCATTTCCGCCGAGCAGGCCTGGGATTCCTTCAAAACTGAGTATCTGGGCGAATACGCCGACGGATTTACGGAGAATCCTCTGGAGGACATGTCGAACTACCAGATCTATCTGGCCGACGTGTCTCTTCAGGGAGCGCTGGTAGACTGGCTGACCGGCCTTGAGGGAGTGCGAAAGGTCAATCAGTCCGAGGCCACCGCTTCGACGCTGACCGGCATAAACGCCATAGTGGCATATGTGTCCGTGGGACTCATAGTGATACTGCTGGCGGTGTCCATTTTCCTTATCAGCAATACGGTGAACGTGGGTATTTCCGTGAGGCGCGAGGAGATAGGGATAATGAAATACATCGGCGCGACGGATTTCTTTGTCAGGTCTCCTTTCGTGATCGAGTGTATGATCATCGGCGCCATGGGGGCCGCCATTCCTCTCGCCACCACTTATTATCTTTACAACCGCGTGGCTACCTACCTGACCGTGAGGTTCAGCACTCTGTCCAATATCCTGAGCTTCCTTACGGTGAACCAGGTGATGAAATTCCTGGCTCCCGTCTGCTTTGCCATCGGTATCGGGATAGGTTTTATCGGCAGCTTTGTCACTGTCAGAAGGCATCTTAAGGTCTGAGGATCTGTATGAAGAAAAGCCGGCTTTGGAAATACATCATCTGTCTCATCTTTCTGGCCATGTTTACGGAAAGTCTGTCTACCCGCACAGTCATTGCCACCGGGGTCACGGAGGAATCCATAAAAAAGGCGGAGGATGAGATCAAGTCACAGAAAGATCAGCTGAAGTCCATGAAGAGCGGTCTGACGGATATTGAGGCCGTCAAGAAACAGCTAAAATCCAAAAAGGCCGACATCAATTCGTACATGGAGGAACTGGATTCCCAGCTCACTCAGATCCAGGGGAAGATCGACGATCTGGATTCCCAGATCGAGGAAAAGAACACTCAGATAAAGGAGACGCGTAAGGAGCTCGAGACGGCGAAAGCCGTTCAGCAGGAACAGTACGACGCCATGAAGGCCAGGATCCGCTACATCTACGAGAGCGGAGGGAAGCTCACTTATCTGGACCTCATAATGTCTGCAGGCGGTCTCGACAGGATGCTGAATCAGGTGGAATATGTGGAGGCCCTCTCTGCTTACGACAGGGGAAAGCTGGACGAATATGCAGGCACCGTTGAATATGTGAAGCTCATGGGAGAGAAGCTGGACTCCGAGATGGAGTTGCTTTCCCAGGCCAAGTCCGCCGCCGTGACCGAGAGGGCGAACGCGAACGAACTCCTGGACACAAAGGAAGCGGAGATGGATAAGGTGAACGGCGAGCTCGGCACCAAGGAGGAGCAGGCTGCCGCTCTTGAGAAGGCCATCGCCGCCGAAAATGCCGAGATCGCAGCCCTTGAAAAGAGAGTGGCGGCCCAGAAGGCAGCCCTCACAGCTTCCGCAAATGCTTCCCGCAGGACCTTCAACGGAGGAGTCTTTGCCTGGCCGGCCCCGAGCTACACCAGGATTTCCGACGATTACGGGAACAGGATACATCCCACACTGGGGGTCAAGATGTTCCATAACGGGGTGGATATCGCATCTCCTTCCGGATCGCCCATTCTGGCTGCTTATGACGGGGATGTGGTGGCCGCAGGCTACTCTTCCACCATGGGAAATTACATCATGATAGATCACGGCTCCGGCCTGTATTCCATATACATGCACGCTTCGGCGCTCTACACCAGCACCGGCGCCAGCGTGTCCAAGGGACAGAAGATTGCCGCGGTGGGATCCACGGGACGTTCCACTGGGCCCCATCTGCATTTCGGAGTCAGATCTAACGGCAACTATGTATCTCCCTGGAATTATCTGAAATAATGAATGACATGGATCACAATACACCATACGATTATACTTCGGCAGCAGGAGGTGTTTCTCCGGGAACCGGCCAATACGGAACGGGACCCCAGGGACAGCCTGTGCAGGGATCCGGTTTCTACGGGCAGGGTATGACAGGAACTCCCTATCCGGCCCCCGGCCCGGAGGGGGTGTCCTATTCCGATTTCTACCGTGAACAGGAGCC
>JAEELB010000104.1 GCA_016288705.1 Lachnospiraceae bacterium
GATGATGCTCCCGGGGCAGTAAAGCAGGAAAGGATTGTCCGTGCGTTTGAACAGTGCGTGCTGTCCAAGCCGGATTCGCACTCTTTTACACAAAAAGAAAAAATAACCGAGAAGCTTACGATGTCTGCAATAGGCGGATAAGGAGGAACAGGAGATGGAAAACGTGACAGGAAAGATCAGGGCGATATGTATCAGCAAAGAGCGCGGAGTGGAAAAGGCGGAAACGGAAACGGCCGTGCTTGTTGAAGGAGAAGGTATAAAAGGCGATGCTCATGCAGGGAAATGGCACAGACAGGTGAGCATTTTGTCGGGGAGCCGTATTGACGAGTTCAACAGCAGGGGAGCGGGTGTCAAATACGGGGATTTCGGAGAGAATCTCGTTATCGACGGGATCGACTGCATCAGCCTTCCGGTGGGAACGATCCTTACGATCGGAGACGGTGACAGACAAACATCGATACGCGTTACCCAGAAAGGAAAGGAATGCCATACTCACTGCAGGATATATAAGAGGATGGGCGAGTGTATAATGCCACATCAGGGGATCTTCTCGGAGGTTATAAAAGGGGGCGAGATCAGAAAAGGAGACGGTGTATCCGTTCAATATCCCGATATAAACAGACCGTTTACGGCAGCGGTGGTCATACTCAGCGATAAGGCATCGCAGGGTGTGCGCGAAGACCTCAGCGGACCTGCGGCCCGCGAGATACTTACCGAAAACGGATACGAGGTCATTGAAACGATAGTCATTCCGGACGATACAAAGCGTCTGAAAGCCGAGCTCATACGACTGTGTGACGGACGTGAGGTGGATCTTGTCGTAACAAGCGGCGGAACGGGATTTTCGCTTCGCGACAACACGCCTGAAGTCACGTTGGACGTGGCTGACAGAAACGCTCCGGGAATCGCCGAGTATATGAGATACAGATCCATGGAGATAACGGACCGGGCGATGCTGACCAGAGGGGCATCCGTGATCCGCGGCCGCTCGATCATCGTTAATCTTCCGGGAAGCCCGAAAGCCGTTAAAGAGTGTCTTGGCTTTATCATGAACGGACTTGAGCACGGCATAAAGGTTTTGCGCGGGGCTGTTTCGGAGTGTGCCCGCGATAATGATCAGAGATCAGACAGATGAGGCATGAGGATCGAGCTTGATATAAAAAAAAGATATAAGGATTTCTGCCTTGATGTATCCTTAAATTGTGACAGTAAGAGGATAGGAATCCTCGGAGCATCGGGCTGCGGTAAGACACAGACCCTAATGTCTCTTGCGGGCCTTGTAAGACCCGATGAAGGACGCATTGTAACAGACGGACGGGTTCTGTTTGACAAAAGATCAAAAACGGATATAAGTCCCGGAAAGAGGGATATAGGATACCTGTTCCAGAACTATGCGCTCTTTCCGAACATGACCGTGGAGGAGAATATCAAAGCCGCTCTGCGAGGTGCCGGAAGAAGATCAAAAGCCGAAGCGGCAGACAGGGCGGAGCAGATAATAGAGACATTTGACCTGACCGGTATACGCTCTCATCTGCCGCGTGAACTGTCGGGAGGACAACAGCAAAGGACGGCTCTTGCCAGGATGCTGGCCTGCGATCCGCAGCTCCTTCTGCTCGATGAACCATTTTCCGCCCTTGATACTTTCATGCGGGAGGCATTAAGACTGGAGTTGATCCGTATCCTTGACAAGTATGACAAAACGGTCATCCTTGTAAGTCATGACAGGGATGAGATATATCAGATGTGTGACTATCTGCTTCTTCTTGACCGGGGAAAAGTGATAGCGCACGGCCCTACGGATGAGGTCTTTTCCCATCCCGAAAATGTCGCTGCGGCAAGACTTACGGGATGTAAGAACATCACCCGGATAGAGAGGATCGATGACCACCGGTTCAGGGCGCTCGACTGGAGCGATATCATACTGACAACAGACCAAAAGATCGGCGATGACATAAAACATGCCGGTATAAGGGCACATGATCTTTCCGCAGCCGAGACCGGGATCAACAAAATCCCGACCGGACGGGCAAGGATCAGCACCCTTCCCTTTGAATGGTTCGTTATCGCCGAATGCGGACTGTGGTGGAAGATCCCGAGGAGCCTGAACGAGGAAGATATAAAACGAGCCGTTTCGCAATATGTGCGGATCGATCCGGATAAGATAATATTGATGAAATGATCGATGGAGGACCAAATGAGATTTAATAATATCGCCTTTGCATGGAAGTATGTGAGCAAATACAAAAGGCAGCTGTTCTTTTCCGTTGCCATCCAGCTGGTAAGCGTGGTGCTCGGTGTATTTGCACCGATCATAAGTGCCAGGATAATGGTAAGGTATATGAACAGTCAGGTCATCCTGGTCGTTATCCTCGCGGCCATTCTGTTTATCGTGCAGGTCATCAAAAACCTGCTGCTTGTCGTAAGCAACAAAGGATACAACAAAGTATACTGCAATGTTCTCTCATCGCTTGAAAGTGACCTTGTCATGGGAGCGCTGAAAATAAAAAATCAGTGCATGGAGGAAAAAGGAAGCGGTCTGTTCATCCAGCGTCTTACCGGAGATACGGCCCGCATGGCGACAGGTTTCGGACGGATAGCCGATATGACCGCACAGGCGATCAACTATATAGGAATACTTCTGGCAATGCTGCATATCAACTTCTGGGTGTTTATCCTGGCCGCAGTCCTTCTGATCATTGAATCCATGATAGAGATATACAGGACCCGGAGACTGTACAAGGATGACCGTACATACCGGACCGCAAACGAACGGTTCTCAGGGTTCATCGGGGAAATGGTCAGAGGTGCGAGAGACGTAAAACAGCTCAGCAGTGAGGAGGCGTTCAGCAAAGAGGCTACAGAGCGTGTTGTGAATGCCAATGAAAAACGGTATACCATGCAGAGAAACTCGTGGACGATGAAGCTGGTAAGGTGGGAATTCAGCGAACTCGGAACATTTATATTCATCTCGCTCATCGCATGGTTTATGGGAAGCGGCTGGCTGACGGCTGCTTCGGCGATCGTTCTGTATAACTATTTTTCAAGCCTTGATGTGCACGCGATCACTCTTGCGGGTGAGTTTATGGAATATGTCAAGGATTTTAACCTTTCCGTTGAACGTGTTTGCGAGATCATGAACAGCCCGGAATTCC
>JAEELB010000105.1 GCA_016288705.1 Lachnospiraceae bacterium
CAACAGCGGACGCACCGTGGACAATATCTATATCACCGGTCTCGGCGCTGACTTCAGCGGCCTGTCCAAGCTGGTTACCAACGAGCTGGGCATCAAGACCGTCGGCCTCCAGCATTTGGAAGGTCAGACCCTCGAGCGTTCCTTCAAGGACGGACGTTTTGGCGAGTACATCACCTGCGTCGGTGCTACCATCAATCCCGTTGGATTTGTTTCCAATGAGAAGGCAGGAGCAAAAGGAAAGGAAGCAAAAGCCTCCAGCGCAAAGGATTACACAGCGTTGGCAGTGATTGTGTTCCTCGTAGGCGTGATTGTGGGCGGTGGTTTGACCTTCCTCGGCTACACCAAGCTGCAGGAGCAGGAAGCGCGTCAGGCGCGTAACCAGAAGACACTTGCCGGCCTGCAGGAGATTCAGGTTATCTATGATCGCTATACAACTCTGAAAGCTGCGGATGAAGATGTTGTGGCGATGTATGACAATATCCACAACAGAAATGAAAGTCTGGTTGAATTCATCGAAGAGATGGAAGAGAAGATGCCTTCCGGAATTCAGGTTCTGAGCATGAACTCCGGTTCTGAGACCCTGTCTATGAACATCGTGGTGAACTCTAAAGAAGAGATGGCCAATGTGATTCAGCAGATCAGAAGCTTTGAGTCCGTTAAGAATGTTCAGGTTGGAAGTGCAACTGATCTCATCAGCGAAGAAGGTATGCACACGGTATCCTTTGCTTTGACCTGTACCTATAAGACAAATGAAGAGTTGGCGGCCGAGCAGTCGGTTGCAGAACAGTAAGCGGAGGGTGACACGATGAAAAAAGAGTATACTTTATTGCTTGGAGTTCTGGGTGTGGCCGTCGGCGTCTTGGGTTATTTCTACGGATATCAGAAATTCGTGGAAAAAGCAGATGCAATCGAAGCACAGAATATTGTCGATGAGCAGGAAATTGCAAGACTACAGGCTCTTGAGGAGAATCGTGAACAGTATCTTGCAGATGCCAAGACTTATAACACAGAGATTGCAAAGTTGGTGAATGAGTTCCCCAGTAACTTTTTACCTGAGGATGATATCAAGTATGCGTACTCACATAGTAGTGAGGACGAAAGTAAATTGATGTTGTTTAATATGATGTCCTTTGCTTCGCCGGCTGATGTATATACTACTCAGGCTTATGTTTCCGCAGGTGACACTCAGTTTGTAGAAGCGATCAGTATTCCTTCATATACACTGTACAAGGCACAGACCAGTTATTCCATTCAGTGCACTTACGATAGCCTGAAGGAGATGGTTAAGGATATGTATAATGCCGAGGGGCATAAGACCATCGAGGATATTACGGTAGTCTTCGATAGTGCCACCGGAATGCTGAGCGGGACCATGGTGTCCGATACCTACTTTGTGTATGGTCAGGACAAACCTTATTCGCAGCCCTCTCTTGCACCGGTTCAGTTCGGTACGGATAACATCTTCGGAACGATTGAGTTGGAGAGCAGCAGCGAAACTCAAACGGAAACCGTTGCAGCAGAAGCTTCTGCAGAGTAAGAAAACAATGAGGCATGTAGCAAACACTGCATGCCTTAACGTGTTTAATAAGAACAGTGGAATTCGCGATGAAAATGATGCATAAATCCGGACAAAAGAATAGAAAAGCTCTTAGAAAGAACAATCGCGGTCTCAGCTTGATCGAGCTGCTAGTGGCTATGACCATTCTGACCTTCTTTTCCGTGGTGATTTATCGAGGAATCCTGGTTGCGGTCAAGACCAATGCCAAGGCAGATATTCAATACAAAGCGACCTCTTTGGCGCAGAATACTATGGAAGGGATGAAAGCCACTCGCTTGAACGCTCTTTTGGAGCAGGTTTATGCCCCGAAGTACAAAGCAGATGGCGATGATGCGGGGACTCCTACTGCTGTTACCTTCCTGTCCGGCGCGAACTTGGATTCGAATACGAAGGTAGGTTTTTTTAAAGACAACCAGGTTATTGGTGAAGGTAATACGATTGTTGATTATACCAAAGCGACGGACAATTGCTATTATATGTACGTTGCTAATGCTCTCATGGAGGGGAGATATTTTGATATCCTTGTAAAACTGGACGGAAGCCAATATAGCGTGGATGACACGACTGCGGATATCGGTGCCTGGACCTACAATACAAGTACACTAGTAGCTATTCCGGATATGAATTCCACCTATGATGCTATTTTCAACGATTCTCTGCAGTTGGATGGCGAGGCGTTGAAAGAGTACAAGGAAATCAACAAAACGAAGCCTGTTGAGGAACGTGTTGATGAAGGTGACATTTTACTGAGTGATAGGACAATTGAAGTGACTCTGGATAGCAAAAATACTTGGGGTGGAACTATGTCCTATGAAGAGGCTGTGTATACCTATCATGCGACAGGATTTGTTGAACCCGCATCCTATACGATTACGCAATCGAAAGAAAAACTTCGAAATGTCTTTATTTTCTTCAGACCCACATACGGAACTGACACGATCATTATCAACAACCCGAAGGATTTGGAGGTTAATATCTATCTGATCAAGGTAGATTCCAGTGATGCCAGTTTTAACACAGACAGTCAGATGAAACTGGATGTATATCTGAATGAAAGTAATAACGGTACAGATGTACCGGCGTGTGCTAGTATACAGACTAATCTGCCGATTCCGACGAATAAAGATACCTATGAGCCGGATTTAGCGAAAGGCAATATCCACTTTTATCGTGGGGTGCCGACTGATCTGCCCAATCGTAAGCCTGGTAATTACAAGAATTTTGCGTTGAATAATGTGACGGGCGATTATAACTCTGATGTGATCATGGATGCTTCCGTGTATGTATACCAGAGCACGGAGGCACAGACTCAGTTGGATGATGATAAGTTCTATGGTGACTATACCTGGGATCAGGTGATGAATGCAACCTCCGGAGAAATCGGCAGTAGCGACACAAATACTATGGCTACAATGGAAGGTACCATCAGAAATTGACGAGGCGAAGTAGCATGCGTAAGTTTTGGAAGAATGAAAAAACGAAATTGAATGACAGGGGAGCCGGGATGGCCTTAATGATCGTGGCCATCGGACTGTCCACATTGCTGGTGTCTGTTCTTTTGATGGTATCTTTGTATGATTACCAGATGAAGACGACCGAAGCTGCATCCAAGGATAACTTCTATAGTGCAGAGGCTGTTCTGGATCAAATCCAGACAGGATTGCGCTATGAGGCCTCTAATGCTGCATCAGGAGCATATCAGACTGCTGTTGCGGCGTATGGAGTAACAAGGGGCGCTGATAATTTGACAGCTGAGAATACCCGTATCTTGAAATTTAAGTCAGACTATATTTCGTCTTTGGAATCTTCCATTTGCGACGGAGCCGGCACAGGTGAATATTATGTGGGCGGATTGGATACGGAGTACGTGTCAGCGGTAATAGATGCAGAGACAGGTAAGGTTACTACTCCTGCGCATTTCTCCAAGGGTTTAGCAAGGTATGTAAACTCTGAAATTGCGTCGATGATCATTTCCGGAGAAGTTAAAATTTCCTATAATCGAGGTGCAAACGCTTCTAAAGGCACTATAGTGATCAATGACAATGGAATGGTCCTGAAGGACATCACCATAGATTACCTCGGAGAAAATGGCTATTATGACCGAATCGTTACGGATATCGTCATCGGTTATCCGGACATTTCCCTGAAGGAAGCGTCTATTGCTCCGAATGCAGTTTATTACACATTGATCGCTGACAATGGAATCCTTGTGAAAACCGGAGCATCAGCTCAGTTTAAGGGGGAGATATTTGCCGGAGCTCACGAAAACGAGACACATGCTGAGGCTGACGCAAATTATATGAAGCCCGGAAGCGGCCTCGAACTAAAGATTGGTTCCAGCTTAACTGCAGAGATGGGGTCTTCTGCTACGAAACCGGATCATTTCATCGTAGAGGGAAATACGGAAGTTGATGGACAATCCTCACTGACACTGAATGGTGGACAGTTCTGGACAGATAATATCAACTTGTACGACACATCGAAATTTACAACCGGGTATGAAAATCTATCCTTTATTTCAGACGACCTAACGAGTAACGGAAACAATGCCGAAATAACATTAGAGGGAAGTTATTACGGTTATGCCGGAGGTTCCTTCCCGAAGGTGTCCAAGAACGAGAACGATCCTGAATATTCTGCTGCCGAGAGTAGCAGTGCCATTGTCATCAATGGCAAGAACACGAAGGTTAACCTTCTTATGGACACTCTGAATCTATATGGGAACTCTTATTTGACCAAGAATTCTTTCGCATATGAGATTGGTGAAGCGGTCAACGGCAGCTATATGGATGCAGCCGCTGAGGCTCAGAATGTGTTACTCGGAACTTCTTTGTCTGTGAAGACCGATCAGATAGTATATCTTGCTCCCGCTGAATGCTTGACACTCAGATCGGATTCGACGAAGCATATGGCACGAAATCCCATGCTCTCTACGGAGTATACGGATTGGGCAGCGTCAGTTAATGTAGTTGGCGCTGTAAATACCGCAATTGAATTGCCACAGTTGGGCGGCCTTAGTATTGCGGATGCGTTGGGTGATACATCTGATTCCGTAGGTGCTACTGTGATTTGGCGTAAGATTGGATCGGGTGCCAACAGCCAGACGGTAGCCTATGTGTACCTGAAGTTTTCCAATGCGTTATCGGCTTCAAAATATTATGAGGCATATGTAAATGCCTCAAAGACGAACTTGCAGAAGTATGCTTCCCAATACAACAATACCATCAAGATTGGAAATCAGGTGGCGGAGATATCTACTGCCGGGGCTCTTCAGTACAACATTCGGAATGGCTTGGATAGTGGATCCTTTGAAGTGATACCGGGCAAGGATATGAGCGTAAAGTATGGATATCAGGGGACTTATTGGAACAGATTCCAGGCTTTAAGGGCAATGCTTGTAACGAACATCGGCGCTCTGAAGGACGATCAGTTGAATAAATCCGTCTTTCACAATATTATCAAAACCAGCGAGATTACTGGGTCTGAAGTGTTCAATGTAGATGGCATGATCGGAATCGTGACGAACGAGGATGTGCGTATTGAGAGTGGTAATGTCTATTATGGGGCTCAGAGTTCAGAACTGAGTAAAGTTCGCTTTATCCTGAACACAAAAGATGTCTACATTAATGACAGCACCTACACCGGCTCCATTATTACGGATGGAACGGTATACATTACCGGATCTTCTAAGGTTATCTGTACTGAGGATAACAGTGGTGAGGTCGAGGTTATACTTCGTTACGAGAAGGACAGCGATACGAAGAGCCTCATTGAAAAGTATTTTATCAATGGAGCAAACTATCTGTTTGGAAGCAGCTCTTCGAGTTCCGGAGAGAACGGCATTTATGTGGACTTTAACGAGCTGGTTGTATATAGCAACTGGACGAAAGAATAATTACCCGGGGCATGGTGGACATGAGAGAGATTTGTAGGAGAAAAGATGATCGAGGCGTAACCTTGGTTGAGATGATCATTGTGATCGCAATCATATCGGTGTTGGCCGGAGCCAGTATCTTCCTTTATGGTTTGATCCCAAGCGGTCGGGTTAACTCGGTAGCCAGAAAGACAGAATCCGGATTGGAGAAGACGCGTAATAATGCATTGAGCTTTTATGGGGCGGATTATGTGTTCTCTATGACAAATGGAGCATATTACGGACTGATTCGTGTGGATCGTGATATGGATGGAGCAACGGATGATATGGTCAATCAGGGAGAAGCAGAGGAACTTGGTAAGGCCGTTAAGGTGACTGTTTACTGTAAAGGGGCGGCAGCCGGTTCTACTGAGGAAAGTTATGTGCTTCAAAATGGTAATTCTATGACGATATCTTTTGATCGGTCTTCCGGTGCCTTTAAGCCGATGGCTGGTACATTTGTTAATGGAGGAGGCACTGCTCGTTCCATCAGCGAGACAGACAATATCTATCTGACCAAGATAGAGGTAACCTCGGGAATGGGTCATAAAAGAACCATAGTATGCACGAGATTGACCGGGAAGATGTCAGTCGAATAAAGTTCCGGAAAATGAGGAGTGACCTATGAGAAAGTCATTTTGGGGAAAAGAGAATCGCGGTATCACGTTGGTAGAACTGCTTGTCACGGTTGCTCTGTTAGCGATTGTGGGAGGAGCAATCACTGCGTTCATGAGTTTTACCCAGAGAAGTTATGCAAAGAGTGTGACGAAGACATCCCTTCAGTCAGAGTCCCAGCTGGTGGCCAATCAGATTCAGGAGTTGCTGATCGACGCTGTTGATGTTGCTGAGATTACGGCTGGCACGGAGTATGAAGTGACTTATGAGAGTAAGGATAGTATTTCCTTGATTTATGACGATGAAGCGGACAAAATCACCTACCGAGAGAATGCCAGCGGAGACTCTGCAGATCTTGCTGAGGAAGTAGAGGGATTCTCTTTGGATCTTGACAGAGTGGAAGACGAGCGTACAGTTACTATGTATCTGCGGTTGACCAAGGGCGACGGTACTTCCTTTGCCGCTTCTCATAAGATTTATTTGCGTAATTCTATCCTCTCCGGGACATCAACGAACGAAGACTGGAAGGATGAAGTCACTCCTACTGTAACGAACGTCACAGTTAAGATCAGTCCGGAGAGTCTCTATGTATGGCCCGGTAGTACCTATGCGTTGAGCGCGTTGGTATCTGTGGAGAAGGCAGATGGAACCAAGATCCAGCCGTTGAGCTATCAGGATGTTATATGGGAGTGCACCAATACTTTCGATGACACTGCGAAAAAAACGAAGGTAAATAACAGTACGAATGTACTCGAAGTCGATCTGGAAGAAATTCGAGATGCGGACGGCGAGTTTAACATTATTGCCTACAAGAATATCGATGGTACCAGAAAGGCTTCCGAGCAGACTCTGACTGCCAAGGTTAGAAGAATCGATGATATTTCCTTTACGGATAGTCTTGCAAACAGTGGCATTTCTTCTGTAAATGAGGGAACTCCGAATGAAGGAAAATATTCCGGAGATACCTACGAGGTTACGCCGGGTTCGGAAATTTGGATTCAGCCGGTAATTGAAGGTCAGAATATCGATGATCTGGATCTCACTGATTTGGGTGGATTGGATCTTGTTATTGATGATGACAAGAATAATTATGTGTCTGACTATACCTTCAACCGCTCGAATGGAAAAATCGTAATCAAGACCAACAAAAATGCAAGCATTCCGGATGATGTGGATGCTACTTTTACGGTCACGATTAAGTGCCGTCAGTACGGATTTACCAGAAAAAAACTGGAACTGACTTATAAACTTCGTAGTCAGGTTACTATCAATTTGGTGGAAGTAGGGGGAAATACCGTCACTTCCGGTATGAAGAGAAATGGCATTATTCACCTGAAATTTGACCCCGATACGATTGATGGAATTGAAGAACTGCAGGCATCTGCAAGTGACACAGCAAGGGGAATCATCGAAGTAAAGACTACTTATCTTTTGAATGGTAATAGTGTAGGCGGATCGGAAACATACGAAAATACTATGTATGATGCAAAACAGGTTTCCACCGCTGACAACTACAAGTACAATTATCTGAAGTTTAACTCTGCTACTCCGATGGTGTTTGGCTTTGTGAAAAACAGCACGGATTATGACTTCTACCTGAAGCTTCGCGAGGATACCATAGCTTACGGTAAGACAATGAGCGATAACGGAGTATCCGATAAGCATAAGTTTGACCAGGTGAGGTTGGACGTAACCTATTATTCCTCTGACAAGACCAGCACCTATGGTAAGGGAAGTTATACGATCAATGTAGAGGATGCATCTTTGGAATTCAGCGTGATGTCGCCCACTAAGGATACTCTGGAGAATACCAGGTGGAAGGCTGCTGAGAACAAGTTGCTTGGAAATACGTCTTCCTATGCCGGAGAGGATATTGAGTATATTTACGTGACGAATAATGACAAGGAAGTCGATACTCGCACGTTGTATTACATGATGCCCACTGGTTATACACCCAGTGATGTATTCGGTTTTGATCAGTACAACTCTTCAAACAAGTACATTTTCCGATTCCAGCCTGCAATTAACTATAATTCAGGAGATGATTGGAAGAATCAGCTGGTAGGGGTGGGCAGTGACGGCAAGACATATTCCAATCTGAACGTGACAGACTCTGAAGCGGGCATCCTTGTGGGAGCCTCTGTGGGATCCTCCAAGAGCAACTACACGATCCATAAGTTGACATTCAAGACTTCGGATTTGAAGGATGCAGTGAATTCGAACTTCGGAAGCTGGACGAATGCGGCGGCTGCAAATAATGGAAAGGGCGCATATATTGATGAGTGCTTTGGTTACAGTGCCGATTATAGCGGCTTGACGGGACGAGTGCGCTTTGTCATCAAGAACACAAATGTCTTTATCAATTATCATACCAATGTGGCAAACCAGGTTAAGAGCTGGTATTGTCCTACTTATGATGAGTTAAACGAGCAGGCAAATGTTCAATATGACAAGAATGCAACGTCTGATCGGTATTGCTATGTCTCTGAGGGATTACGTTATCGTGTCTACAAAAAGGACGACGTTAACTATGCTGATTATCAGATTCGAGCTACGCAAACATCTGACTGGGGCGATCCGCTTATTACATTGACATATGATGAAGCCGGAGAGAGTGGAGCTGGATGGTACGATACGAAGCCGACGGATAATATTCATTATGTGACGGCGAAGAATTTATATTATAGCAAACAACTTTCTAATGGAAATAAGTATTATAATCAGTACATTCCGGAAAGTCAGGAGTGCGCAAGTTTTGCTGATGCTACTGAAGAACCTATTCCGGGAAGAGACTATGATTACGTCACAATTGCGGGGCGTCAGTATGATGCCAGTGATGTTAAAGTGATATCGTTAGGAAAAGATTATGGAAACGATGCTAGATACTTTGTGATAACAAATGAGATTATGTATTATGCGTGGGCTAGGGATATTCATTTCAAACCCAAGCAGGTAAAAATAAATAAAAGATGGGTCTATAAGAATTATTGGGAATTCCCGTCTGGTGACGATTTTACTACTACATATTATTGGAAGCAGGATACAATCGAAGAATACGGATGGTATGATGTTAATACTACTAATATCGATACTAAGAATGTAAAGAATAACGGTGGCTTGCTTCCCCAGTACGCGTATATTGATATTTCTAATAGTATGTGGAATTGGAACTGGAATAGATGGCACAATTATTCTGATGCATATTGGAATTTTGTCTATGATCCGTTGACGTTAGGAGTAGATAAGGTGTCGCGATATAATGACACTTACTATGAATATCTGAAAGTAAACGACCAGGATTTGTATCTAGTTCCTCACTATGTAGGGAGGGATGAAGATGATAATTACTATTATGTAGCATACTATAGGGATAATAGATTCCAATATTGGTTAAAGCGTGACAACAGTACTTATAAATTCTATAGCGCTGATATAAATGCACGATAAATACATGCTCTTATGATTGGGATTTTGGTGAAGCCTATGAAAAAGAAACTGTTAAAAATTTTATGCGCCGGTATAGCAGGTATTATTTTAGTCAATTCTGTTCAGTATGTTGTGAAGAAGGAAACGTTGAAAGCAGAAGCGATGAATGATACATTACCGGGTGTGGAGTTAATCCGAGACAATACATTATCCAGCGGAGATACATTCCGAATTCTTGAGATCGCGCCGGATGTTCAGGCAGCGGAAGTCGGATTCTTTATCGAAGGGCAAGAGCCGTTTTCTGTCTTGAGCAACGGGGATGGTACTTGGATTTCCTGGGAGAAGAAGTTGGCGAGCTTCGGTACGGTGGAAGAACGTACTGCTTTTATGAATAGTCTCTATGCAGAGTATCAGACTTATGCCTCTGCATATAGCAAACTACTGAGTTCTGAGGATGCACCTTTTACTTGGGAGATGGCAGATGCTGGCGTTGCTTACCAGGAGTACTCTTCTACGGTGGGAGAGAACATGGAGGGTGTTCATACAATCATCACCTCTTCTGCTGGAAAGCGCGGGTATTTTCAACGGAACAATGAGGGAAGATGGGTGGTCATCTTCCGAAGAGTCTCGAACGTGGCTGACTTAAATGTTGAAGATGTTCTGAATGGTGTAGACCGTGTTTATTATAGTGCGACTTCGACAGCTGAGTTAAAGTATGCGGATCTATTCTTGATGGATTATCAGGATAGTAACGTTCCTGTTTATAAACGTGAAACGGGTGGCTACTATTCCTATGCTGGAACAGCATCGGAAATCTGGGCAAACCTGAAAGAATCCGGAACCATAAAAGAGGGTGACTATTTCTATGACGAGGAGACGAATACTGTCAGTGGAAATGCGATGACGGTTTCTCCAAATGACACCGAACTTTCCGGATATCATACTGTTGATTTCACTAGAATTACCAACAATGAGAATAATCAGGTAGAGGTCGGAACGGAAATCTATGTCATCAATTCCGATATGTCATATACTACCGAGATGGGTCAGTATGATCTTGTGGAAACTGCAGAGGGGTTGGCTGCAGGTGATCAGGTGTACACCAATGCAGATTTGGTCTATTTTAAAGGAGGCATTTCGAATGCGGACTTTTTCCGCGAGGAAGTCTTTGGCTTCGAGACGACGGACAAGTCTAAGTCCAACTTTCATATCGAAGTGACCACCATGACACCGGCCATGCTGAACCAAATTACGGAATATGGTGTTTCAGATACGAATGCTGATTCCTCCAAAATCCGTACTGATTATGATCTGATTTACATTGGAAATGGGGCCTTCAAGGATGAATTGCAGAACAACTCCTACACCGGCTATGGAAACGTTGCGGATATGAGTTACGAAGCCATGAGGCTGTTGTTCTCTTATGTGATGGACAATGAACTCCCTGTTATTGTGGATGCACATTCAGTATTTACCTACAGTAGCGATAGTGAGAATCCTTCTCTTTCTTTGAACAATGTTAATACGAGCACATCTGGAGGAAATTCATACTTCCACTCTTTGGTGGGCTTGTTAATGTCGCCCGTAAATAACAAGTCAGAACTGCTGAGTCAGTTAGCTGTTGGAAACTATTATTGCAATACTTTTGTTCAGAACTATTTCAGCAATAACAATGAAATGGTAAAAACGCTGGAAGGTCCTTCTAGCGATAAGTGGGATTTGCAATATGTCACCGGCAATGTCTATGTCTTTAACGGCCAATACAGCAGATTTATTGATTACATTTCAAACTATCTTACAGCATTTTGGGATTTGGACGATGCTAATGCGGTAGTGGACGGTGGCTTTCAGGAAGTAGCTGACGAGATTGTCAGTGAGAATCTGTATCGTGAGGCCGATGCATCTGCGGAAGTTTTGGATTGGGATGTGACGGGGGCTACCTCACTTGCATATATTATCCATTATCACAATCGCAGAACGTCTGCGGTGAACATGAAGTTGGACGTGCTAGAGATTCAGCCTGCATATATTGAGGCAGCTTATAACGGATATAGAAATGGAGCCAAGGAGGATCCTGGTACTTTAACAAAGAAGATGGTAGCCGATTGGAGTGGCGTGGATGAGAATAATATAACCATTCATACCATGCAGATGGCAGAGTTTGTCGGTAAATTGGACGACTTGAATGCGACCTATGATATGATTTATATTGGCGGTCGAACAAGTGGTTTCGAAGTGGATAATCAGGGGAATCCTGTTTATAACGATCCGGACATGTATGGGTTGGTCTATAGTCATGTCGGTGACGAGTATGTAATTCCGTCCCGGATGAATCAAGATGGGCGCAGAGGCAATCGTTTTATAGGATTGATGGCGAACGAGCGTAACAACAATGGCACTGCAAATACTAATTTAAATGTTACGTACCGTTTCTCTGGTAATGATTTGACGACCGATAAATACAATGCATTGATGGAGTACTTTTGGTCCGGTTATCCGATTATTATTGGATCTGACTTGTTGGATTCGACCGGGAATATAAGCACATTAAGGGTAGATAATTCTAGTTATCTATATGATTTCTTGACCACAGTAAAAGGAAAAGAAAAATGGGTATTCACCGAGGATGAATTAGGAGATAACGGAACAACACTTTTCCGGTTCTATATCACACGTTCTAAATTATCTATTAAGGATGTAAAAGGGAATGCTGTAGATGAAAATGGATTGAT
This sequence comes from Lachnospiraceae bacterium, assembly GCA_016288705.1. Lineage (GTDB taxonomy): Bacteria > Bacillota > Clostridia > Lachnospirales > Lachnospiraceae > JAEELB01. The sequence continues at coordinate 12,245 of JAEELB010000105.1, forward strand.
TTATGCAACGGATGGTAGCATTATTAGTTCCATTTTGCAACCGGATAAATATTATGAATTAAATAATACTGTAAGCGAAATCAAGGCAGATAGTTATGGAAATTACTATTTGACATTTAAGTTCCAGATTGAAAACTCTTCCGGTGCATCTTATGTGAGTAATTATAAGGTTCAATTGTATGTGGATAGTAATGCGGATGGTAAGTATTCCCTAACCAGCGAGGAATTGCTTCCGTTGACTGTTGATAAAGCAACGTCGAATACATTGAAAGCTAATACTGTATATACGGTTAGCAAGCAGTTGCCATCTTCTTTCCAGGGATGTATTAGCTGGAAACTTGTGGTTTCGCAGGTAGATAATCCGTATGTACGTACTTCAATTAAAGGCTATTCAAGATTGCTGTTGGAGGAGGGACAGCGTCAACCGGTAATAAGAATTTGCCAGCTGATGTTCAACGATGATGCAAGCAAAACATTGAATTTGCAGAAAGTCATCGGAAAATGGAATGGAAAGTATGGTAGTGAGGCGGCTTATACCAATGTAGATTATACGCATGATAGCGGAAGGCATTATAATAGAAATGCTACGGACATGCTTGGAAGCTACATTTTGGATATAACTACCTATACTGCAAATCAATTTAATAATAATCCAAGCGTGATTAATAGCGTAGATGCAGAAGGAAGAGGATTTGATATGCTGATTTTCGGCTTTGCCGATGCATCAGCTAACCTGTATGCCGGATCTGTTACTGAAATAGAGAAGTTTATAAAATCCGGTAAGAGCGTACTCTTCTCTCATGACCTGGCTCAGTATTACTTCAATCCGAGATATGCAACCTCAAATAGTTCTAGTAATAATAATGCATATTATGTCACTAGAAATTTGAGAGCTATGTTGGGAATGGATCCTTATGGAGTAAGTCGGAACAATTACTCTACGGTTCTGGCCAGTGGTAATGGAATGGATCTGACCCAGAGTACGATTGACAGTTATGGGCTTGAAGCTCCGACAAAGAATTCCTCCGGTTTGTATTCGTATAATACATATGATGTAGCGTATAAGCCCAGATCTGGAAAGACCTCTACCGTTGGACAGGTACATGGTCTGAATAACTGGTTCTTGATGCTGTTACGTCAAGCGGATGATCATGGATTCCGTAGATATCTTACGGATTCTAGCTATTATTCGTCATGGGGGCTGTCCACAAACGATTGGGGTGGCACCAATGGAGATGGTAATAATGGTGCAAGTTTTGCAACAAACTATGTGCAACAAGAGAATGATGGTCAGATAACAAACTACCCGTTTAAGATTACCGGTGATAGTGAGGGCTTGGTCAAAGTCGGTACGACCCATCAGCAGTGGTTGAATCTGGATATGTACAGTGATCTCGATGGTGATGGCCAGACAGATATGGTGGTATGGTTTACTTTGTCTCAAAAGAGCGGACAGTACAATACTTCCGGATCCGGATCTTTGATGCTTGACAAAGGTGATGTTACCAATAACTACTATATCTACAACTTCGGTAATGTTACTTATACAGGAATGGGACATAATTCCGCATCTAATGATTGTACTACTGACATGGAGGCAAAACTTTTCCTAAATACCATGGTTGCTTCCTACAATACCGGAGTTCGTGTTCCTGAGGTGGGTACTACAGATAATGATTTGTCCACAGATACTTTCTATGGATATTATGATGCATCTTCTCAGACGAGCCTTGATAGCACAGTAAAGATTGGTTTCAACTTTACTGATCTGAACATGGCTACTGAAAAGAACATGCAAATTCAGTTTTGGACCACCAAAGTTAATGATCTTGGAGAACTAGTAGACGACGAAAATATCACAAAAGCTATGGTGGATAGTGGATGTGTGACAACGTCTATGGGGGATTTGATCAAATCAAACCAGCTGGTAACTGTTGATGGTGTTAGCGGATTTGTTTTGAGCGGACTAAAGGATACCGGAAAATATTACCTGAATATTCCAGTCAGCTACTTAACCACCGAGGGTTCAGAAAACTATGTTGGCAAGATTAAGATAAAAGTACGAAGCCTAGTCACGAAGAGCACTTCTGGTAGTTCAATTACTACACCGACAGAGTGGGGTGAGACAACGGTGAACTACATTAGCGTAAGTTTGTTTGACCTGGATTAAACCGCTCGCACCAACTGAATGATCTACACAGCAAGGCCCGGAGCAATGCTCCGGGCCTTGGTTTTTGTTTTTTTCATAGCATTTGCAAAAGCCCTATGACATTTGCGATTCAAATTGCATATGTCATAGGACATCTGTAAACGTAAAATCACGCGCCTAGGATAGTTAGACACTTTAGACTAGCCGAAAAAACTAGTTGGTTTTTTCGAGTAAGTCTAAAGAGGTAAAACGTCATGGATCAAAGAACGACAAATTTACGATTGCCAAATACAACTTGACAATCTCCGGAACTTGTTTTACCCTATCATCACAAAAGCGAATCCGCTTTTCGCGCACATGCGCATCACGGCAGTTTCTGCCAATTTATTCCATTTGGAATTATTATGATTATTATGATTATTAACGTGTAAAAGAAAGGTTTACAATACATCATATTTGATGTATTGTAGAAGCAGATAATTTGATGGATATATACGATTATTGTACCAACGGTGGCAAAAATCTAATTCTGGAATATATCGATGCTTTGCCAAAGTCGCAGAGATTGGAGCTCTATTCCATCCGCGAAGAGATCAGAGAGCATGGCATGGATGCTTTTGAAAAACTTATAACAAGACAACTGAGGGGCAAGCAGAGAAGCAGGAACTTGACACTGCGATTCGTAGAGGGAAAGCAGAGGGGTTATTGTAAAGGAGGTCGGTATGCTGGTAAAAAGTAATGGAGCTGAAGAACGTAAGATAATCAACGCACTTGTCAGTGAGGACGAGGAGCTGCGCAGACAACACGAGATTTTTGTTGCCGAGATGGCGTTCAAGCAGGAACTGATCAATGCCAGAAAGGCGGAAGAGTTGACACAGAAAGATATCAGTCGCCGGTCGGGTTTATCTCAGCAGGCGGTCAGCCGCATGGAGAAAGGTCAGGGAGGAACGATAGAGACTGTCCTCAGATATCTGGTATCCATGGGGTACACCCTGACACTACGGAAGAACTGATATTTCAAGCTTCCTGATACGGTTTCCTGATGGTATGGATATGGTCTTGAAAATTGAATTTGTGCCAAAACAAAAAGTTTGAGAATGAGCCACAGATCCGTCCTGTGA
>JAEELB010000106.1 GCA_016288705.1 Lachnospiraceae bacterium
ACACTCCGCCTCCCCAGGCATAGTCTATATTTTCCGTGAAATACTGCGGACAGTAGTCCTGACACAGATAATCACCTCCGTAGACTTCGGAGACCCTGCTCTCCCACTCCCCGCCGCCGAACTCGACGCCTGCCCACACCCCGTTTGAGGCGTATGAATCCCAGGGCTTAAGGATGTAACGGTCCTTATTTTTCAGGACCTCCTCCATACTGACAAACTCCTTTGTAAAGGGCACGGTCACGGGAATGTGCGCTTCGACGAACGCGTTCTCTTCAGGGGTCAGTATCTCCCTGGTTTCATTTCTCCTGAGAATATGGAACAGCCTCTTGTTGTGGATCACCTGGGTCCTGAAATCACCCGCCATGAAGATCTTTCCGTCCTTCACGGCCTGAAGGAAGGACCGCACCTCATCCATGTGCTTTAACACGTCAGACGTGACCGCCCTCCTGTATATGGCGTCTATGCGGTGGCCCTTCCCCGAATACAGTTTTCCGTCCCTGTAGGTCATATCCCGGGGATCACAGATCTCGCAGCTGACCCCCGCCTTCTGGAAGCGCCTTTGGAATTCCTGAAATTCCCTTGTGGTAGCCCCCTCGGAAAAATCCACGATAGCCACATCCGGCAGCCTGCCGCTCCCGGAGTATTTCCTGTAAAGCCTGAGAAAGCATCTGACCCAGCTGTCAAAAAGTTCAAACTGCCTGAGTTCATATTTCCTTATGATCTCCTGATGGGCGGGATTCTCCACCATCAGTTCCCCCAAAAGCCGGTCCTCGTTCATGGCGCTGGTACCGTCCGTATTTATCTCGCAGAAATAATAATCCCCCGTATCCTGGTGATAGAAGATATCAAACCTGGCCATGGGAAGCGGACTGGGGCACAGGTGTTTCGAAAGGATCAGCTCCCGGAGCTCATCGGGGAACTCAAACAGGTCCCTGTAAGCCTCATTTTCGCAGTACTCCCTTATCACCTTTGTAAATATGCGGAAGGCCGTATCCCCGATCTCTCTGAAGCGGTCTATTGTTTTTCGGGAATAAACCTTCGGGATCTGGAGAGTTTTTGCGGTGCAGCGGCCCCGGAAAAAAAGAGGGGACCTCTCCATGCTGTCCTTAAGCGCCAGAGCGCCTTTTTCATTTTCCTCCGGATCTTTCTTTATCAGGTCAACGTATTCCCTGAAGATCTCCCTCTCTATGTCCCTTCCCGTGTCCTGCGCTTTGAAGCGCTCTCCGGCAGCCCCGGGGATCTCATCCCACGACCGCGAAGAAACATCCGGCGTCTGCCCCCGGCTTTCTCCCGCGATCCTGAGGACCTCATCTCTCAGAGCTCCCGCATCCATCCCGTATATCCCGCAGTCCCAGCCGTATTTTTCAAGGCTGTCCTGAGCCTCATACACATCCTTTTCCGTGAGCCTGTTTTTCGTGATAAGGGACCGGCAGAGATCCAGCCCTTCCCCGGAATACATTATCCCCTTCACAAGCCTGCAGTAGGACAGCATCCTGTCTTCAGGAAGGGCGTCCGCCCCCCTGAGTTCAAGGTATCCCTTGACCCTCACATCAGGAAATACCATGGACATCACGTGGAGCAGATCTTCAGTAGTGAGTTCACGGCCGACGTAGACCTCCTCCGCAGTCATCTCCCCGACATACTCTGTCTCATCGCCCTTCTGCCGGAGGATCAGCGGCACCCTACAAAGGTAATCCGCGTAATCCTCAAATCCGAAGGTGCTTGAGAACGCCCCCGGCACAATGCCGCATCTGGCGTCATCGGTCCTTCTCCATATATCATTTCTTTTCAGGGGATGAGTCAGGGGAATGTCCTGGTAGACCGGCGAGTTGTCACAGAGGAGCTGAAAGACCGGAGTGAGCAGGCATGCAGCCTGAAACTTCCTCCTGAAATCCTCCTCGCAGGAATAATCGACTGAGACCTGGGTGGAAGCGGTGCCCCGCATCATTTCTATTCCGCCGTCTCCGGTAAGCCTGAAATATTCATCCATGAACTGATACCGCTTCTTGGGTATCAGGGAGAGTTCCCTCACTCTTCCGTGGGGGAGGCAGCCCACAGTCATGAGATCAAGTCCCATTTCGGACAGTATACCGTCAGCAGTCTCCCTGAAACCGCGGTATATCCTCCCGAGCTCACCTATCTCCCTCTGGGCGCTGATGCTGATCTCCAGCTGGGCAGCCGGTTCCAGGGTGATGATATAGCCGGAAGCCTCGTATCCGAGGATACATCCGCTCCCGGGATCCGTGAACGGAGCCGCTCCGGGAGTCCCTTTAATGAGTTCCCCAAGCAGTTCCTCCACTCCGCCGGGGCCCGCAAAGCCCACCGGGCGGCCTGTTTTTCTCTCTGTGACAAAGTGCTCCAGTTCAACCCCCGTCTTTCCGTCATGACAGGGCTTACAGGAGCTGATAAAGTATTCAGTCAGAGCTTTTTTCAGGACCGGATCTTTCATAACTTCTTCCCACCATCTGTCTGGCCTTGGATATCTTCATCACCGACAGATAGATTTTAACTCATTGCGCCGGGCATTTCCACCATGGTCCTTTTTCCTTTTTGATCTTCAAGACGGTTCCTGCGGCCTCTCATCCCGATTCCATTTATCAAACAGTTATGCGTAAGGCCCTGTCCGCCATTCCGGAAAAGAGGATCATAAACAACCGGACGAAAAGCGGGATTTGCACTCCCGGCCCTTTTCTGATAAACTTTCCTCATAATGTTTTCCTACGACGACTACAGAAAAATGCTGGAAGCCATAAAGGAGACGGGACTTGCCTGTTCCTACAGGGAAGCCCTGACCCGCGACAGCTGGATCATCATGCGCCATGACGTGGAGTTCAGCGTGGAACGGGCGTGGGAGCTCTCGAAGGTCGAGCGCTCCATGGATTTCACCAGCTACTTCTTTTTCCAGTGGACCAATAATTCCTACAACATCCTCTCCCGCCGCAACATGGATATGGTAAAAGACATGCATGAGCGCGGGGAGCGGATAGGTCTTCATTTTGCTCTTAACGGGCTGACTGATATAGAGACCATCAGGAAACAGATAATAAAAGAAGCCGGGATCTTAAGCGAAATGTTCGGCTTCAAGGTGGACGCCTTCTCCATCCACCGTCCATCGCCGGACGTGCTGAGGGCGAATCTCCACTTTGACTCGTTGATAAACGCCTATCAGGACGACTTTTTCACCTTCACCGAGAATGCAAAGCCCGACAGCGTGTTGCCCGTTAAGTATCTGTCCGATGCAAATCATATCGGGAGATACGGCTATCCCGACAGGGAGACACTGAACAGCCACAAGAAGATCCAGATACTGATCCATCCTTTTTCCTGGACCAGGAAAGGCTACGACAATTATGACAATTACAGATCCCTTGTCCGGGAAAAGTATTCCGTTATGATCGACTCCATCGATTCGGAATGCAAGGATTTCGGCGAGTTCAGGGATCATTTCGATTCCGAAGTCACTCTTCTCTGAGGAAAACCGATATGTGCGGGATCTGCGGCTTCTACACAAAAGAGAACGTCTTCGCCGAGGATCTGATCCGGATGAACGACACCATGAAGGAACGGGGTCCCGACGATTCCGGCTATGAACTGGTGACGGCTCCCGGACTCTACACCGTGGGGATGGCCCACAGAAGGCTGTCGATAATGGATCTCTCGCCCTCGGGTCACGAACCCATGCATGATCCCTCGGGCCGTCTCACTCTGGTCATGAACGGAGAGATATACAATTACAGGGAGATCAAGGAAGCCCTGTCCGATTACCCCTACAGTTCCGACTGCGATGCGGAGACTGTGCTTGCCGCCTATCTCAGGTGGGGAGAGAACTGCACCGACCACCTGAAAGGCATGTACGCCTTCGGGATCTACGACAGGGAAAACAGGACTCTCTTCCTCGCCAGGGACCGCATAGGGAAAAAGCCCCTGTATTACGCTCTGAACGACAAAGGGCTCGTCTTTTCATCCGTTCTCTCTCCCATCATGGAGATGCCGGGTTTTCAAAAAAACATCAGGAGGAGCGTCCTTTCCAGATATATCTTCCAGCAGTACATCTGCGCGCCCGACACCATATTCGAAAATGTTTACGAACTGGAGCCCGGATGCAGCCTTACATGGAGTCCGGAGGGAATGTCAAAGCGCAGATACTGGGATATCGCGGAGATCTACGGGCAAAACTCAAGGATCCCGGTAACGGATTACGAAGAGGCCAAGGCGGAGCTTAAGTATCTGATCACGGAAGCCGTCAGGAAGCGTCTCATGTCGGACGTTCCTTTGGGGACTTTCCTGTCGGGAGGCTATGATTCATCCCTTGTGACAGCCATAGCCCAGAGCATATCCGACATCCCAATGAAGACCTTCTGCATCGGCTTTGAAGATGCGGCTCACGATGAATCCGGCTACGCGGCAGGCGTGGCAAGGCACCTGGGGACGGATCATAAGACTCTCACGATCCATGAAAACACCATGCTGGATCTGGTGAACAGCATTCCGAAATATTTTGACGAGCCCTTCGCAGACTCCTCACAGATCCCCACGATGCTGGTCTCATCCCTTGCAAGGTCCGAAGTGACGGTGGCTCTCTCCGGAGACGGAGGGGATGAATTCTACAGCGGATACAACGTATATGACAGGGTGAGGCAGGCGCAGAAGCTTGACAGGCTCGGTGAGACGGTCTGGACTCTGACCCATCCCATCGGTCTCACAAAGCACCTTCCTTTCAAGGTGAGGACCATCGCCGAGAACAGGGATCCGGAAACAAAGACCCAGCTCGGGGCCCCGGAGTATTTTCGTCTTGCGGAAGAGCTGGTGATACCATCCAAAGACTCTCTCCCCATAAAATACAGATCCGAAAGCCGCTACGGAACAGACGACTGGGTGGTAAAGCGGATGCTTCTGGATATGGACACCTACCTTCCGGGAGACATACTTACAAAAGTGGACCGGGCTTCAATGAAATACAGTCTGGAATGCCGGTGCCCTCTCCTGGACCAGGACGTGATGGAGTACTCCTTCCGCATCCCCCAGGAATTCAAATACACCCACGAAGGAGACAAAAAGCACATCCTGAAGGACATTACTTACGACTTCATCCCGAAGGAGCTCCTGGACAGGCCGAAAAAAGGGTTCGGCGTACCCCTTGATGCGTGGATGAAGGGTCCTCTGAGAGAAGAACTTGAAACGGTTTCCGATCCCGCATTCGTAAAGTCTCAGGGGCTTTTTGCCGATCAAAAGGTTTCGGCCATGGTGGCTTCGTTCCTGGAAAAAGGAGACGCCGGCCCCGGGACAGGTAAAAACTATTCCAAATTCTGCTGGTCCTATCTGATGTTCCAGAAATGGTACAGGCATTTCATCAAGCCATGAAGATACTGATGTATACAGGCTCCCTGTCGAGAGGCGGGGCGGAACGCGTTATGTGCACTCTGGCCGAGCACCTTTCGTCCAAAGGACACTCCGTGGTCCTGGCTACCATCTACGAAGCGGAAGATGAATACCGGCTGCCGCCGGGGGTAAAGAGGGTCTTCACGGAACCAGGCCCTTCCCTTCTCACCGGGAACCGGGTATGGAACCTCAAAGTCCGCATGGACTTCCTGAAGAAGGTGATCTCAGACGAGTCGCCTGATGTGGTGCTCTCATTTATGGGCAAGAACAACCTCATGGCCCTCAATGCCTGCTCTTCCCTGGGGATCCCCTGCGTTGTGTCCGTGAGAGCCCTTCCGGAGCTGGAATACTATACTTTTCCAATGCGGATTTCCGCAAGGTTTTTATTTCCCAAAGCCCGGGCCGTTGTGTTCCAGACGGAATACGCCTCCCGTTTTTTCGGAAAAAAGGTAAGGGATCGTTCCTTTATCATCAAAAATCCCATCGCCCCGGAATTCCTCGGGGAGATCAGGAAGGCCCCGTCTGCTCATCCCCATATCCTCACCGCCGGGAGACTTGACGAAAACAAAGAGACCTCATTGATAATAAAAGCCTTTGCGGCCATAAGCGGTGATTTCCCGGATGCGGTCCTGACCGTCTGCGGCGACGGGCCTTTGAGGGGCGAGCTGGAAAGGCAGTCGGAAGATCTCGGGATGAAAGACCGGATCAGCTTCGCGGGAAGCGTTTCCGACATGGCCGGTTACTACAATGAAGCGGATATCTTTGTCATGATGTCGGACACTGAAGGGATGCCGAACGCTCTGATAGAAGCCATGTCCATGGGATGCGCCTGTATTTCCACCGACTGTCCCGCCGGCGCCCCGGCGGAGTTCATCGATGACGGGAAGACGGGCTGTCTGATCCCGGTCCGGGATGATAAAGCCCTGCAGGAAAAGCTCCGTATCCTGGCGTCGGACAGGGATAAAGCCTTTGAAATGGGTCAGGAAGCCTCGAAAAGCATCCGGGCTCTCCTGGACCGCGATAAGATCCTGAGACAGTGGGAAGAGGTCCTGCTCTCCTGAAAGGAGCCCCTCTCTCCCGCTTTTACGGAAGGAATCACTCCAGCTCAATTCAAGGGTATCTGCACCCTATTCTCTTTGTTGATTTTACGGTATTTCTGATTTGCATTTTGTCCGTATTTGTCCATTTTTGTATGACTCGCAAAATTATTGTACTCATTTTGTACTCACAGAAGCCTTACTTGCAGATGCGGCATACTCTGCTTTTAATACATAAGTCGAATTATTGGTCTCCCCTGTTGCCTCAGCCACATCGGCATCAACCAACATCTTCAAGTATCGCCAAGCAGTTGTCCTTGATTTTCCGGTCAGATCTACTGCCTCCTGTATTGATATCTTACCTGCCACCTCCATATGCGCTACAATCGGAAGAAGTTTCTCATAATCGACTTGTTTCAAAACTTGTTTCAAAACTTGTTTCAAACTTGTTTCATTTTGAAACGGTTTTGTGGTAGTACTAACTGAACCCGTCCCATCATCCCCCGCGAAAGTATCAGTAAAACCATCATAAAAGCCGTCATGTATAAAGAATCTGCTCACAAAATAGTCGTGATATTCATCCGTTTCAAATTCCGGGAGCGGCGAGCCATTTGCTTTAATTGCGTCCAGTATTTTCCTAAATCCGGTATTTCTCCCCTCAGTCAGATGCAGTTCCTTCAGAAAATCTCCAATCCGTCTGTTTCTATATCTGCGGCTGTAAACCTTATACGCCTTAAGCCCCTCTACCGTAACGGATCTGTCCGGACCAGGATGAGATATAATTTCTATCATATCATGTGTAACACGCACCTCTATCGGTTCTCTTTCATCATATGCCTTGTGATAGACGGCGTTTGCAAGTGCTTCTTCGATAGCAGCATATGGATAATTAAAAAATCTATCTGCCTCGGCACGATCCGGGTATTTAACCACTTTTTCCGTAATGATAACATTCCTGATATAACGAAGCGCATCCCGAAGTTGTACATGAAGCGGGCCCTTGAATATCTGCTCAATGATCTGATCTCCTCCCTCTCCGTCAGGGAATTGAACCACATCTATCTGTGCACATGGAAAGAACTTATCCGGATTGGAATTAAAGAACATCAATGCCACATTCCGTGGCTTGACATATTCCGGCAATCCATTAATCAGGTTCATATTTCTACATACGCGCTCAAGCCCTATTTCATCCGCCTGTTTATATAGATCACTGTTAATTTCGCCCAAATAATCCTTTATGAGCGGGAAACTAATATCCTTAAGCTCTGCTGTATGATTTACCTGATCATCGAAAGGAGTTCTGTTTGACAGCGAGAACAAATCTTTTATTTCCTCATCAGAGGGTTTTGCCGTAATAGAGCCCTTACGTATGTAGTAAATCCTTTCCTTATCATCCCTTGCCATAGTTTTAGGCGAGGCATAGGGACGTCCGTATCCACCCGGACACCATATCACCAGAAAAGTCTTACTCTCATACTCCTGCTTATCAATGATAGGCGAGTAGTCAGGACTTATCAT
>JAEELB010000107.1 GCA_016288705.1 Lachnospiraceae bacterium
GAACCTGTCGGCATATTCCCTGTTCATGAGAGAATTCTTCTGCATAAATGAGAGCACCTGAAGTTCAAAATCCCCAAGTTCACTCAGGACAGAAGGCTCTTCCTTTATCACAAGAAAGGCTTCGCTGTACATCATGGGGGAACGGCAGCCCCTGTAGAATACGTCTCTCAAAAACGAAAACTTCTTTTCCGCATCCCCGATAAACTCTGTGTCGGTATGAAGGAGGACTATGGCTGTTCTCCAGTCTCTGGGAGAATTTTCGTAAATCTCCCTTATCTTCAGTGTGTTGTACTCCGCATCCTCATTTTCCTTTGCGGTAAGGATGGAAAGGCACAGATAAAAGCTCGTAAGGTAGGTGCGGTCGTCGCATGATATCCTGGGATAAGCCTGTTTAAGTATCCATGAGGCTTCCTCGCTCTTGTCCACCCGAAGCATTGAGAACGCTTTGAATAGCACCGGTTCGGGATCCTCCCTGGATATCCTGATGAGCTCCTCCAGAAGCCTGGACGTCTCTTTTTCCCAGATCTTCGGGCTTATCTTTCCAAGCATGTAATTAACATAGTACTGTGTGAGAGACACGCGCAGTTCTTCTTTTTTCCTTCTGGTGGCGGCAGTGGCTCTGTCCGGCGTTCCGGAGTTTACGGATATGGTGACGCGCTCTTTCCTTGCGCCGAAGGAGAACCTTATCTCGCCCAGATTTATGCCGTCGTGCAGATATTCATTCCTGATGAAAAAGCCCAGCTCGAATTCATTGCCGAGAAGATCATCCTCCGTGACGTAAGCCTTTTCAAGACGGATAAATGGCGTATCCGTCTCAAAGAGGAGATTTGCGCTCCCCCAGCCGTTCCGGGTGATCCGGAGACTTCTCCTGATGTCGTTCAGAGGGTCGTTTATCACCAGCAGGTCCTTGTCCGGAACGTATTCCGCAGGGCTCTTTTTGCCGGTGCAGATGAGGAACTCATCAAGTCCTTCATCGGTCATCTCGCCCGAGGACAGCACTCTGTATACAGGCAGAAATCTGTCGTCATTGCCGGCGAGTATCCTTTCCAGATCGCCGGAATAGAATATCTTCTTCGCCTCGTCCCAGTCCGTCCGGGCCAGATTGGCAAAATGGAACAGATTCCTGATCTCCCCCCTGGATGTGGTCAGAGAATTCCTGATGACTTCGATGTGGACGGGTATGGAATACTCTCCTTCGTTAGAGACAAAATAAATGCGCCCCTTCTCCGTAAAGCCGGACTGAAGGCAGCGCGCGTCGAATTCGTAAAATACCTCAAAGCTGTCGTCTTCGAAATAATCCTCGGAAAACGAAAGCCTGAAGGTATCCGTAAGGAAACGGCATCTGACGGGCTTTCCAGCCAGAGAACGAACAGAAAAGGACCCGGAAAGGCAATCGCCCTCCCGAATCTTTTCGTTTATCCCGCTTAAGGAAAACTCCAGTCCTTTTCCGGACTGTCTGAAATGTCCTCCGAGAATACCGGAAACGGTATCTGTCACTTTATCATTTCTCCCCGGCGTACTTCAATAAAATATCATTGCTCCTTGCGATAAATTCCGTCATCTCCTCAGGGCCGAGCGGCTCTATCTGCATCATTGCCAGATCGTAAAGCTGTTCGCAGACCGTTCTGGTCTCCTCCGCATCAGGATTGTCAAGGACGAACTTCACGAGCGGATGTCCTGCGTTCAGTATGAGAGTCAGGCCTTCCCTGGGAAGGGACATCGTATCCGGACCCATGGAATACATCTTCATCATGTCCTGCATCCTGCGGCTCTCCTCGGAAAGGGTAGCCATGGATGCGATCTTCTTATTCTTCAGTTTCTCAACCTTTACGGTCACATTTTCCTTTTTCAGGACCTTCTTCATCACCCCTGAGATCTTTTCGGCCTGCTCCTCATATTCCTTTGCGGCCTTTTCGGAGGTCTTCGTCTTCAGGGCCTCCTCAACCTCAGCGTCTATACGCTTGAAATGGATGCCCTCGTTCTTTGACTCCAGTTGTGTGATAAAGGGCTGATCGATGGAATCCGTAAGGAGGACGGCGTCCATCTTTGCCTTTCTGAACATATTGATGTACTGGCTCTGCTGCTTCTCATCAGTCACATAATAAATCGTCTTGTCCTTCTTTTCCTCTTCTTCGGGGCTGCCTGAAGAGGATCCCTCACATTCGCCTTCTCCGTCGGAAGCTCCCTCCTGCTTCTCCCCTGACTCTTCCGCATCCGCAGGGCCTTCAGCCTTATCTTCCGTCTTTCCTTCGGGATCTTCCTCATCTTCCCCGATATCTATCCTCTTCACTTCAAGAGCCTCGGGAAGAGCCAGATACTTTCCGTCAAGGTTTCTGAACAGGATGTAATCCGTCATCTTTTCGCAGAACTTGTCGTCCCTGAGGCATCCGTACTTCACGAAGGGACTGAGGTCGTCCCAGTATTTTTCGTAATCCTCCCTCTCGGTCTTGCACATCCCGGAGAGCTTGTCAGCAACCTTCTTTGTGATATACTGCCTTATCTTCGTCACTGTACCGTCATTCTGCAGCGCGCTTCTGGACACGTTCAGCGGGAGATCGGGGCAGTCCAGGACGCCTTTCAGCAGAAGGAGGAACTCGGGTATGACCTCTTTTATGTTGTCTGCCACGAAGACCTGGTTGTTGTAGAGCTTGATCACACCCTCGATCTTTTCGTACTCGATATTGATCCTGGGGAAATAAAGGATACCCTTCATGTTAAAGGGATAATCCATGTTCAGATGTATCCAGAACAGAGGCTCCCTGTAATCCCTGAAGACCTTTCTGTAGAATTCGAGATAATCCTCCTTTTTGCATTCGGAGGGATTCTTCGTCCAAAGAGGCTCCGTGTCATTCAGGAGTTCCGGGCGCTTACGTATCTTCAGCCGTTTCGGATCCCCTTCCTTTGCGGGTTCGATCTCCTCCGTCACCACGTCGGAAGGCCTCCGGTCCGCCTCGTCTATGGTCTGGGTCGCGGTGGTGCCTTCAACGGAGAGGTAGATCTCGTAGGGCATGAAAGCGCAGTATTTCTTCAACACCTCGGACGCTCTGTATTCATTGCAGAACTCCAGGCATTCCTCATTTACATAAATGGTGATCTTCGTGCCCGTTTCGGCATATGTCCCCTCGGACATCTCGTATTCCGTGCCTCCGGTACAGCTCCAGAGCACGGGCTTTTCATCCTTCCGGTAGGACTTTGTCTCGATTGTGACCTTGTCCGCAACCATGAACACGGAATAAAAGCCCAGGCCGAAATGACCTATTATCTGGTCCTCATTTGTCCTGTCCTTGTATGAGTTGAAGAAATCCGTGGCTCCGGAAAAAGCTATCTGATTGATGTATTTGTCTATCTCTTCGGCGCTCATCCCAAGACCGTTATCGGCGATGACTATGGTCTTCTTTTCGGGGTTCAGGGTTATGTTGATCGCCGGCTTGTAGTCCGAAGGAAGAGACTCTTCTCCCATCATATCAAGCTTTTTTCTCTTGGTAATAGCGTCGCAGCCGTTAGATACCAGCTCTCTGTAAAAAATATCGTGATCGGAATACAGCCATTTTTTGATTATCGGGAAAATATTCTCGCTCTCAATAGAAAGGCTGCCATGTCTGTTCTCCATTGTAAATATACGCTCCTTTCTTTTTTTTGCAAAATGACATTTTACCACATTAAAGCAGAAAAATCAAAATCCTTACCCGGGGGCTCAGTCGTCCTCTCCCAGATGTTCGTCAAGGACCTTGAAGAACGAAGACGTAGAGCAGCCCGGGTCATGGATGAGATCCAGATTGTCCCAAAGTCTTTCATTGAGCCTCCTGGTGAGGTCTTTTGTATAATTGTCGTACTCCCGCCCGAAGGCTTCCCGCCTTTTGTTCCTCACTATCTTTTCCTTGTTCTCGTCCGTTTCCTCCCGGTCGAGAGTGCTGAGGCACTTGATGATGTAATATCCCCCGTCCGCTTCCAGGATACCGGAGGTTTCTCCCTCGCTCATGTTGAAGGCCTTGCCGGAGACCTTTTCATCCAGGATCTCCTCCTCGTCGGTCTTGTTGATGGAGTATACCTGCTGCACCGCTTTGCCGTTTTCCAGGGCCGCAGAGTCAAACTCCGTGCCGTTGTTTATGGAGGACAGGATGTTTGAGATTATCTCATAGGAACCGGGTTCATCAGAGTCGACGAAGATGGTATCGATCTTGACTGTCCTCGCTTCGTCGTCGCTTATCTCGGGATTGATGTCGTTTATGAGATAAGCGTACAGGACCTCTGCGGTGACGTAATCCCGGCACATGGACCTGATCAGATCCAGATCGACGCCCAGAAGAGACCTTTCGTAATCGGACAGTGAATCGTAGTATTCCTCTGCCGCCTTGTCCGCGTAAGCCAGCTGATCCGCATCGGGTGAAAGTCCCAGGGATCCGGCCATCAGCACCATGGTCTTCACTCTTGCGATCCTGGAAAGCGCGTTTTCCTTTATGCTGTCTTCAAGGGTGGTGCCGTCCCGGGATACCACATCCCAGATCTCTTTCCCGAAGGTCTCCTCGTAGGAATTCTGGATATTGGTCAGATATACCAGAACCTCCGGCAGGTAGCAGGAGGAATCATTGATCCTGAACACCTCATCATTTCTGAAACCCGTGGTAAATACGATCTTCGTCTTGTCGTTTCCGGCGTCAAAGGGCGCGATGTCGGACAGTTCATCCGTCCCGTCCTTTCCGGAGAGGCCGTATCCGGAAGAGTCAAACGCCGAACCGGCGCAGCCTGTGAATATAAGGGAGATGATCAGGAGCAAAAGTCCTGTTCTGATGCGGCTCCCCGAAAACATCAGAGCTCCTTCAGTATCGTCTCGGCGACAGACAGTCCGTTAGCGGAGGCCTGCTGGAGTCCCCTGGTCACGCCTGCGCCGTCTCCGATGGCATAGAGCCTTTCCACGCTGGTCTGGAAGTCCTTTCCTACCACCACCCTGTTGGAATAGAATTTCACCTCAACGCCGTACAAAAGAGTTTCCTCGCTGGCGATACCGGGAGTCACCTTGTCCAGAGCCACCAGCATCTCCTCGATGTCCACCATTATCCTGTGGGGAAATACCAGGGAAAGATCTCCGGGCACCGCGTCCTTCAATGTGGGTATGATGTTGTTCCTGCACAGTCTCTCATCGGTGGTCCTGCGGCCCCTTCGGAAATCTCCGAAGGTCTGGACCAGGATCCTGCCTCCGCACAACATGTTTGAGAGACGGGCGATGCTCTTCCCGTATTCGATGGGAGTGTTGAAGGGCTTCGTGAAGTTCTTGGACACCAGTATGGCGAAGTTCGTGTTATCCGTGCGGTATTCCGCGGATTTATAGGCGTGACCGTTAACCACCGCAAGACCGCCCTCGTAGTACTCCGTTGCCACCTCGCCCGAGGGGTTTGTACAGAAGGTCCTGACCTTATCGTCAAAGGTAGGGGTGTGAAAGATCAGCTTTGCCTCATACAGGCTGTCGTTCAGTTCCTGCATGACCTCATTTCTCACTTCCACCCTGACTCCTATGTCCACGGTGCCGGGAGTGGTCTCTATCCCGTTGCGGTTGCAGAGACCGCTGAACCAGTCGGCTCCTTCACGTCCCACGGAGCAAACTATGCGGTCCCCGGTGTACTGACTGCCGTCCGAGCAAGTCACTCCCACCGCTCTCCCGTTTTCGATGATGATATCCTCGACCATGGTGTTGAAGACCATGGTCACGCCGGACTCCTCCAGATGCTTCTGGATCAGCCCGTAAATGCGGTAGCCTTCCTCGGTGCCCAGATGCCTTATGGGGCATTCCACCAGCTTGAGGTTGGCGATTATGGCCTTCCTCCTGATCTCTCTGATCTCCTCAGCCCGGTCCAGGCCGTATACATGGCTGTCGGCGCCGAAGGAAAGATATACGTCGTCGGATTTCTTTATGAGACGGCGGGTCTCTTCATACCCCAGTATCCCGGGAAGGTTTCCTCCCACGTCGGGTGAAAGGGACAGCTTTCCGTCCGAGAAAGCGCCGGCCCCGGCAAATCCCGTGGTGATGGAACAGGGTTTGCAATTAACGCATGCCCCGGTCTTTCTTTTCGGGCAGGAACGCTTTTCGATGGAACGCCCCTTTTCCAGCAGCAGCACCTTAAGGTCTTTATTATTCTTTACAAGTTCATAGGCGCAGAATATACCACCCGGTCCCGCGCCTACGATAATCACATCATATTTCATAATACCTCACATCCGGGATCGAACAGGTTCCCCTGCCCGATCTGACAATGCAGTTTTTTTTATTTTATTACCTGGATCCATCCCTCCGGAGCTTCTATCCTGCCCATCTGGATACCGGTCAGGGTATCATAGAGCTTCTGGATCACGGGGCCCATCTTTTCCATGCCGCTGGGGAAGCATATCTCATGTCCGTGATCATTTATCTTGCCCACGGGAGAGATGACGGCGGCTGTGCCGCAAAGACCGCATTCCGCGAAGTCCTGCACCTCGTCGAAATAGACCGGTCTCTCCTCCGTCTTCAGGCCTAGATAGTGCTCGGCCACATACATGAGGGACCTTCTGGTGACCGAGGGCAGAATGCTGTCGGACCTGGGGGTCACCACGGTGCCATCCTTTGTGATGAAGAGGAAGTTCGCTCCTCCCGTCTCCTCCACCCTCGTCCTGGTGGCGGCATCCAGATAAAGATTCTCCGCAAAGCCTTCTCTGTGGGCGATCATTATGGGATGCAGACTCATTGCATAGTTAAGGCCCGCCTTTACATTTCCGGTTCCTCTGGGGGCGGCCCTGTCGAAATCGCTCACCCTGATGGTGATGGGCTTTGCTCCGCCCTTGAAATAAGGCCCTACCGGCGTGGTAAAGATCCTGAACTGATATTCCTCCGCGGGGTTCACGCCTATGACCGCCGAAGAGCCGAACATGAAGGGTCTGATATAAAGGGTTGCACCCGACCCGTAGGGAGGCACCCAGTCCTCATTCGCAGCGACGGTGTCGATGACGGCCTTCACAAACCTTTCCTTGGGGAAAGGAGGCATTTCAAGCCTCTTGCAGGTGTTCATCATCCTCTCCGCGTTCATGTCGGGCCTGAAAGCCACGATATGTCCGTCCTCGGTCTCATACGCCTTGAGACCCTCAAAGCAGCTCTGGGAATACTGAAGGACTCCCGCGCACTCGATCATGGATATGTTCTCATCCTCCGTGAGGGCGCCTTCATCCCACTCTCCATTCTTAAAATTCGAAACAAAACGGTAATCGGTCTTTATATAACCGAAACCTATCTCGCCCCATTTCAGATCTTTCTTTGCCAATTAAAACACCTCCCTGTCCGGCGCGGGTTCACCCGCGCACCGATAAAATATTTTAATCCCTGCTCTGATTTTGTCAACTCAAAGCCTGAATACATCCAGATCCTTTTGAAGTTTTTCGGCTATTTCGTTCAGGTTCCTGAATTTCATTTTTGCAACCCCCTGTAAGCAATATCATGATCTGAATCAAACTCAGATAGAGATTATAATCCATTTCATCTGTCGTATCAATACCGGAGAGCCCCAAAACAGGTCAAAACCGTGGTCTGCCGGAGTATCCTCACTCCCTTCCGTTCCAGCAGAAGGTGCACAGATCCTCAGGGGGGATCCCCACGGCGTCCAGCATATCATCCAGGCGGTTAAACCTGAGAGATGTGAAGTTGAGCTTTTTCCTGATCCCCTCCACCATGCGCTTGTATTTCTCCGAGTCGGGATCCGTATACTCCCTCAGCACTTCCTCAGTCACGTTCCCGCCTTCCAGCTCTTCGATGACCTTGCGGGTGATGAGCTCCATCTCGGAATTGGTCCTGGAAAAATTGAGATACCTGCAGCCGAATACCAGCGGGGGGCACGCCGGCCTGATATGGACCTCCTTTGCCCCGCTCTCGTACAGGAATTCCGTGGTCTCCCTGAGCTGGGTGCCCCTTACTATGGAATCATCCACCAGAAGGAGCTTTTTACCTTTGATGAGCTGATGCACGGGAAGGAGCTTCATATGGGCTATGAGATTCCTCAGTTTCTGGTTTACTGGCATGAAGCTTCTGGGCCAGGTGGGAGTGTATTTTATGAAGGGACGCGAGAACGGGATCCCGGAGGCGTTGGCGTAGCCCACCGCATGAGCCGTGCCGGAATCGGGGACGCCTGCCACAACGTCCGCTTCCACATTGTCTCTCTTCGCCATGTTCGCTCCGCATCTGTAGCGCATTTCCTCTACGTTCACGCCCTCATAGACCGCGGAGGGATAGCCGTAATAGATCCACAGGAAAGTGCATATCTTCTTTTTCTTTCCGGGCGGCACGAGGGTCTTCACCGAATCCGGGTCAAATACTACTATCTCACCCGGCCCCAGTTCCCTTTCATCGGAATAGCCCAGGTTCAGATAGGAATAGCTTTCAAAGCAGGCGCATCTCGCGTCGTCCCTTTTGCCAAGCACAAGAGGCGTTCGTCCGTATTTGTCCCTCGCCGCGTAAATACCCACGGGGGTGAGTATCATGAGGGAAAGTGACCCCTCCACCACCTCCTGGGCGTACCTGATGCCATCGATCAGATTGTCCTTTCTGTTGATGAGGGCGGCTACCAGCTCCGTGGAATTGATCTCGCCGTTACTCATCTCGAAAAAATGAGTCCCGTCTTTTACGATGTCAGCCACCAGCGACTCGGCGTTATTTATCTTGCTGACGGTCGTGATGGCAAAGGTGCCGTGATGGGAGCGCACCAGCACGGGCTGCGCTTCGTAATCGGATATGCAGCCTATGCCCATGGTTCCGGGGAAATCTCCCAGTTCCTTGTCGAATTTCGTCCTGAAGGGGGTATTCTCGATGCTGTGGATAGATCTGGAAAATCCTGTCTTTTCATCATACACCGCCATTCCCGCGCGTCTCGTGCCCAGATGGGAATGATAATCGGTGCCGAAGAAAAGATCGTAAACGCACTGATCTTTTGAAGCAACTCCAAAAAAACCGCTCATATGCTGATCCCTCCGTTATCGCCGGTATACCGGTTTCAAACTGCAGTGTGGATGATACCATATTCCCGCCCGATATTCAAGAAAAGGCGAAACGGCGCAAAGGAAAATGTGCTATCATGGAGCGGTCCGAAGAAGGCATATCACTTCAGCGAAAAGAAAGGACACAGCCATGTCTCTCAAAGACGAGATAAGAGAACAGAGAAAAAGCCTGAAAGGCGCGGGTTTCAAAAAGCAGGCCTCATGGTTCATCACCTACTACGGATGGGCTTCTCTGCTCTGCATTGCCCTGCTTGTCTTTTCCGTTCTGTTCATAAGGCGCATCCTGACTTCAAAAGAAAAGATCCTGAGCGTCATGATGATCAATTCAAATTCCCTTGAACTTTTCTCGGATACCGACGCGGGAGATATCATAAGCCGCGGATTTGAGGAATACATCGGAACGGACACGGACAGATACTTCGTCCAGACGGACATGAACGAAAGCCTGGCGGTATCCGATAACACGGATTATCAGACAGCGGAAATGATCTTCGCCCTCAGCGCTTCGGGACAGCTGGACATCATGACGGCGGATCCGGCGGTGTTTGAACACTACGCGAAAGCGCAGTTCTTTGAAGATCTGAGAGAACATCTCACGGAGTCCGAGCTTTCCCGGTACCGGGAGCAGGGACTGCTGTTCTACTCCGACGCCCTGGACGAAAACGGAGAGACGGTGGAAACCCATGTCCCGACAGGCATCATATGCACGGGTTCCAAAGTCCTCATGGACGTTGGGGCTTACGAAAACTCGGAATGCATCACGGGGATCATAGCCGGATCTGCCCATCCGGAAACGGGAAAAAGATTTATTGAATACCTTATGTCAAAGGGACAGTCAGCGCCCTGACGGCCGGGTACAGCGTCAGCCCCTGTCCGCCCTCACATATTCCGTGAAATGATAGGCAAGGTCAAATGAAGTTCTTTCTTCTCCGGGATCGGAAAGCTTCCAGCCGGGATCGGCGTCCAGATCCGGGAAGAAAGCGTCCGCTTCAAACCGGTGGTCTATCTTTGTAATGAAAGCCCTGTGGGTATGGGGAAGAAAAGCCCTGTAGACAGACTCTCCGCCAATGACGAACACATCCCCGGGGTCCAGATCCGATGTGACGGACAGGGCTTCCTCAACGCTGTGCACCACGCAGGCCCCCGGCACCGTAAAAGACCTGTCGCGGGACAGTATTATATTGTCCCTTTGCGGGAGAGGCTTCTTTCCCGGAAAGGTTTCCAGCGTCTTACGCCCCAGTATCACGGTTTTCTCCAGGGTGGTCCGCCTGAAGAACTTCATATCTTCGGGAATGGTGGCGAGGAGCTTTCCCCTGTAACCTATCCCCCAGTTGCTGTCCACAGCCGCTATAGCGATCATTTATATCCTCCCGCCTGCCCTGATATATCCGGAGGCGTTCACACCGCCACCGGGATCTCTATCTGTTCTCCGTGCTCATAGCCTATCAGTTCCACGTCATTTCTCGTAAAGTCATAAAAGTCACTTATATCGGGATTGAGGCGGAATTCGGGGGCAGGCTTCTCTTCCCTTGAAATCAGCTCCTTTACCAGTTCCACATGCCTGTCGTAAATATGAGCGTCCGCTATCACATGCACCAGTTCTCCGGGCACCATGCCGCACACCTGCGCCAGCATGTGGACCAGCACCGAGTACTGCACCACATTCCAGTTATTTGCCGTGAGCACGTCCTGGGATCTCTGGTTCAGCACCGCGTTCAGACGGTATTTCCCTCCCTCCCCGTCGTCCGTCACATTGAAAGTCATGCTGTAGGCGCAGGGATAGAGGTTCATCTCGTGAAGATCGCGGTGGACATACATGTTCGTCATTATCCGTCTGGAGAAGGGATTGTTCTTAAGGTCGTAGATCACCCTGTCGGTCTGGTCGAACATCCCCTCCGGATACTCGCTCTTAACCCCCATCTGATAACCGTAGGCCTTGCCTATGGAACCGTCTTCATCCGCCCATTCATCCCAGATATGGCTGTTCAGATCATGAACGTTGTTTGATTTTTTCTGCCATATCCAGAGCATTTCGTCCACGGCACTCTTGACGGCGGTCCTCCTGAGAGTCATTACGGGAAATTCCTTTGACAGATCGTACCTGTTTATCACCCCGAATCTCTTTATGGTATAGGCGGGGGATCCGTCCTCCCAGCGGGGACGGACTTTCTGTCCTTCCGTGGAAGTGCCGTTCTCAAGAATGTCCTTGCACATGGAAATAAAAACCCTGTCAGCGTAGCTCATTTCACTCAGTCCTTTCTGTCGTACTTATCCGACAATGCGTTGATCTGGTCGGCAAACCTGGCCATATCCTTATTTGCAAGGCCGGAGTTCTTGCGTATGACGCTCATCAGGCGTTCACCGGCAGCAAGCAGTCTGTTGAAGACATTGGACACGATCACTTTCTTCTTCACAGGACGAGGCGCAGCCTCGGTAATGAATTCCTGAGCGATCAGATCGTATACCGCCCCGCTGTAGGGAGCCGAGGCGTCAAGCCCCTGCTCATCCTTAAGCCTGTTTGTGAGAGCCGTTGCGTTCAGGTCGTCTCCATGCACCACAAAGACTTTTATGGGCTTGTTTTTGAAGGCGCTTATCCATTCCATCAGCCCGTCCCTGTCGGCATGCCCGGACATGCCCACAAGTTTCCCTATCTCCGCGTAAACATCCACGGGCTCGCCGAAGAGCCTGACATCCTTTTTCCCGTCCACAAGGATCCTGCCCAGAGTCCCCTCCGCCTGATAACCGGTGAATAAGATGGTGCTCTCTTTCCTCCAGAGGTTATGCTTCAGATGATGCCTGATCCGGCCGGCGTCGCACATTCCCGAAGCGGAAATGATCACCTTTGGCTCAGGATCAAAATTTATGGCTTTTGATTCCTCACCCGTGATGGAAAGGTTGAGTCCGGGGAATGTGATGGGATTGATGCCCGCATTCACAAGCCTCATGGCGTCTTCGTCAAAGCAGGATATGATGTTCTTTTTGAAAACCTCGGTAGCCTCCACCGCCAGAGGGCTGTCCAGATATACGGGCCAGTTGCCGTGACCGGTGACCATATTGTCCTGCTTGATCTGGCGGATGTTGTACAGGACCTCCTGCGTCCTTCCCACCGCAAACGAAGGGATGACTACGTTTCCTCCCCTGTCCAGGGTCTTCTGGATATATTGGGCAAGAGGCTCGCAGTTGTCCGCCCTTTCTTTTTCGTGGAGCCTGTCCCCGTATGTGGACTCCATGACCACGAAATCCGCCTCCTCAATGTATGAAGGGTCCTTTATGAGAGGCTGGTTCTTATTTCCGATATCTCCGGAAAATACGATCTTCCTGTCAACCCCCGCTTCGGAAAGCCAGACCTCCACGCTGGAGGATCCGAGGAGATGTCCCGCATCCGTGAACCGGATCCTGATGCCCTCTGCGACATCGATCAACTCTCCGTAGTGGTATCCGCTGATCAGTCTGATGACGCCCTCCGCGTCCTCCATGGTGTACACGGGCTCGGTGTATTTGACCTCCCGGCTTCTCATGGCTTTTCTGGCCTTCCACTCCGCCTCCTGCATCTGTATGTGTGCGCAGTCCCTGAGCATTATCGAACACAGATCCGCGGTGGCCGCAGTGGCGAATATCTTCCCCCTGAAACCTTTTCTGAAAAGGAGGGGCAGATTTCCGGTATGGTCTATGTGAGCGTGGGTGATAAAGACGTAGTCGATCTCGGACGCAGCCACCGGGAGATCCGCATTTTCATAGTGGTCGGCTCCCTGCTCCATCCCGCAGTCCACAAGGATATTGTGTCCCGCAGCATTAAGGAAGTGACAGCTTCCCGTCACCTCATGATCAGCTCCAATGAACATCAGTTCCATATGACCACCTCCTGATGCCTTCCTTAAATACGAACCAGGTTCATTATATCAGATTTCCCTTCAACGTGCATCCGCGGAAGCCCGGGGATCTGACTCTGTTGTCTCATTCCCTTCTCTGCCCGCTGAAGCCTGATGCTGAAAGCGCTTTCAGTGTCACCCTTCCGTTTTTCTCAGAAATGATGAGAAATCCCCTCTTCCCTTCCTCAGAAATAAGGGTCCTGGTCCAGCCCTCCGCCCTGTGCCTGTTCTTATATACAGTCTGTGTCCCGTCCGCATTGGCGACTCTGACCTCTATGCAGGAGCCGTTTTCCGTCTTTGTGATGACTGCATTTTCCGCCTTCGGAAAAGCTGCCGCTTTCCTCTTAAAAACAAGCTTAAAGGAGGCGGGATTTCCGTTTTTATCAAGGTTGGCGTATTTTCCGCATCCCGTGACCGTAGCGTAATATGTGCCCGGGATCTTATTGTCCAGGTCGGAGCCTTCCTCAAAGGAAACCCTGTAATCCCTTCCGGCTATCATGCGGGGATCACTGCATATGACTTCGTTTATGTGGTCCGTACCGTCAAAGTCAAGCGCATTCCATGACAGGGAGAATTTTTTCTTATCCAGTTTATTCCCCTTCATGCGGACGGTTATGGTCTTTGTTCCGTAAGGAAAGCCCTTTTCCCCGAAGTGATCATCCGGTGTATTCCCGTTTGCCGTGATATTGATCCTGTATAATCCCGAAGACGCAGGCTCGGTGATCACGGTTTCAAAAGAAAGATCATAATACCTGTGGACCTTGCCCTCTTCAATCCAGTCCGCTTCAATGCCCCGGGGAGTAGACACCCTTATCCCGAAATCATTTGCAGAAAGTGTTTCCTTATAATCCATGATCTTATTGTACCTGATCCTGTAGGATGAAAAGCTGAAGGGCCAGTCTTCCTCGGGGGAATACCAGTCAGGTGCCAGATCGATGCTTCCGGTATAATTTCCCCTGCCCACTGCGGTGAAGATGAAGAACGATTCATCCACCTCCTCAATATAGTCAGACCTGCGAAGCCTGAGCTCCTTTCCGTCAGGGAGAGTCCCCCTTATGATCCGTCCGGGGACCTTTACGATCCTCCCGTTTTCTCTCTGAAGGATCCCTCCGGGACTTTTCATCAGGTAATCAAAGCCTTCTATATTCCTCCTGTGAATGTCAAAGTAAACGGTCTTCTTTAAAATCCCCCTGTAATCCCCGAGTCCCGTGACCTCCACCCGGGGGCGGTCCTTATCAGAAAGCTTCTTTCCCGTGTCCACGGAGGCGTTTTTATTATTCTTTATTTTTACGGAATAATCCTCCCCCCGGATCAGTGTATAGCTGCCATCCCTGATCTCAAGGCTCAGATCCGCAACGGTATCCCTCCCGTTTGCCTTCATCCCCGAAAGCACGTGCATTCTGCCGTCATACCCCACCCCTGTGATATTCCCTATCTGAAGGGACTGATCGAAAGTGAGGGTCCTGGCTTTCAAAAGGACATCCGTATCTGTAAAGCACGTACTTCCGTCTATCCCGGCCTCATAGCTGTCCGCGGACAACAGCCCGGCACTGTCTGTCACCCTGTCATATCCGTTCGAAGCGTAAAAGTTCCAGCCTGATATGCTCATTCCTTCGGGAAGCACGGGCGAAAGATCCGCGGTGGCGGAATATGTAAATGGCCCTCCGGTCTCTCCTACGGGGGAGGAGTATTTCCCTATCAGCTGGCCGTTCAGTTCATAAGAATAATAATATTCAGGAAGTATCTCGTAGGTAAAGGGCGGTTCCGTCAGAATGATATTCTTCTCCGCAAAACCGGTAAGATATAAGGAATTATAATTGGCGGAAACCTTGTATTTTCCGGGAACATACGGATCAAAGGTGAGATAACTTCTGTGCACATTGAATCTGTAACTGTTTTCATACAGATTATCAGCGGTAAGAGGGACTCCGGCGTAAGGACAGTCCCAGCCCTTAAACCCGGTGACGGGGGCGAAGGAGGGGTTCATTTTTTTTATGTAGAACTCGGTTTTGTATGGAAATCCGTTCCCGTGTTCAGAAGGGTCGGCCCTCTTCACCCTGTAAGGCGGCAGAGTTAATACTACCTTGCGCCGCTCTATATCCACATAGAAAAACTCTCCCATCACAGGTTCTCCCGCTTCATTTTCGGCAGATATCCGGCAGGCGATCGTACTCCCGGCATTTATCAGGGGAACCTTCTCCTCGGGACACCGGTTTTTCAGATCGGGATAAACGTGGGCTTTCAGGCTTTCAGACTTTATCCCTGAGGAATTCTCCCCGGGAGTATAGCTGTATTCAAGAAGGTTCAGTATCTCACTGTAAGGGGTGCCGTAATACCATTTTCTGCCTTTCTTAAGCTCCGCTGTCAGAGACGCATCGGAATAAACCTCAAGCCCGTATTCTTCGAAATCATATTCCGCTATCTCGTAGAATCCCCTGTATTCTTCAGCCACGGTGACTGTGCCCGAAAACCTGATCCTGTGCGTGCCGCAGGAGGTAAATACAGTATCCGGGGAGGCCTTTTCCCCATCCAGCAGCATATGGATATCAGGACCCATTTCTTCTATCAGCTCTGCTGTTTCGGGTGCGGGATCAACGAAATCTTCATCACTGACAACGGGCTTATTTACCCTCTCGCACTTAATCTCCATCCACAGCTCGTTCATCACCTTTGAAAGTTTGTTAAACTTTTTGGCTTCAGCGTTTCTCCCGGCGGAAAGCCTCATCCTGACAGGAATTATATCAAAAAAGACAGGATCCCCTATACAGGTTTCATATTTACCGCTTCCGGATTTCGCATCAAAAAGGGGAATGCCGGCGTAAGAACCCGGAACGAGCCCATAGAGCTCCTGCCCCTCTTCATAATTGAACAGATTCCGGTAATCCAAACCGCTCTCTTCATATTCCCTGATTTCGGATATGAATTCAGTCAGTCTGTCCGCGGAAACAAAGGTTATTGTTATCTGTCCTTCCTCTTCTTCATCTTCTCCTTTGCCGGAATACACGGTAATTTCGCCTTCATCATCCCTGACTGTGAGCCCGTTCATGGAGACCTGCAGCTCCGGCTCCAGTTCCCAGTTGTCAATATATTCATAAGATTTTTCCATTGCAAGAACCGGTTTTACGGCATTACCTCCGGGTTCAACGCCTGACTCCGTCGCATTCACTGGTATGAAAAGGAGAAGAGCGGAAACAAAAGCCCAGATAAAACAGATATAAAGCCGGTATGAGTTCTTCATAATGCTGTACCTCCGAGGATGAATAACCAGAAATAATTATATCATTTTTCCCCGATGACCGCAAAAGCTTTAACCCAGGGGGTTCAGAATCCTGCCAGCCTGTATCTCAAAAGCCAGATCAGCATAAGATGTGCGGGATAGAAGACATAGAAGAAATACTTATGCTGTTTTCCCCTCTCCCCGTTATAGGTCATAAGTAGCATGAATCCGACGACGGACCAGGGCTCCCAGAGAAATGAAAGATAACCCAGGACCAGGGCCAAAAGCCTCATGTCCCTGAACAGGTAGAATATCACTATAAGGAGCACGCCCCTGTAATCGTAGTCGCTGTCAAAAGCCCAGGCCAGGAGCATCATCAGGGACACCGTGAATGAAGAAAAGATCACCGTCCCGAAAACTCCCGGAAAGGCAGCTTCGGCATCACCGCCAAACAGGCGCTTTACCCCGATGTGCTCGAGGCAGTCGATGGTGATCAGGCCAAAGAGCAGCGTAAAGATCACATTTTTGAACCCAAAATGAAATTCCGCATCAAAAGCAAGCTGGAACGGGATCTCCGAAAGGAAAGCAAATATCAGGAGCCTTACGGCGTATCTGAACCTGCTGCGGGTCAGAATGAAGCCTTCCACAAGGAAAAAGGCAAATATGGGAAACGCGGTCCTCCCGACAGCCCGAAGGACATCGTACGGCTGGTCTCTTACGGATGGATCGGCAAAGCCGGAAAGCTCCGGCAACGAATAATAAAGCGCCGCTCCTATATGATCGATAAGCATGGTGACCACAGCGATCATTTTGAGCGCATGGCCGTCAAGCGTTTTAAACCGTTGGGGGATCACGGGTGCCGGGATCGTCTCCGGCGCATTTCCGGCCGGAAATATCGTATGATCAGGAGTCTGCGGAGCCGGGTTCATCTGAAGCATTCACTTCACTTTCCATGATATCGTTTGTGACAAGCCGGTTACGGCCGTGCTCCTTTGCGTAGTACAGCAGGTCGTCCGCTTTCTTCACGCACTGTTCCTCATTATCCCCGCGCTCGCCCTGTACGAGGCCCATGCTTACCCTGGGAGAAATGATCTGTCCTTCATACTCTATCTCGAGAGAACGGATATCATCTATCACCTCTGTAAGGACCGAGAGAGCCTGTTCAAGGCTGCAATTTGTGAAGACAAATAAGAACTCCTCTCCGCCCCAGCGGGCGATAAAGCCCTGTCCTCCCATGCGTCTTCTGAAAACAGCCGCCACCTCTTTCAGCACGATGTCCCCGGCGTCATGACCGTAGGTATCGTTTACTTTTTTAAAGAAATCGATATCGCCGATAGCAACGCAGAATTCAGTCCCCTCTTCCTCAGCGCTCCTGCACACCTCCCTGAGTTCATTTACGGCGTATCTCCTGTTATGGACCTCGGTGAGCGCGTCATAATTCACCAGTTTCCTGATGGAATTCTGCATCTGTTTTCCCGTCCTCGCGAGGACTCCGATCTCGTCGTCCGAAGATATCATCTTTTCGGGAAGATCCACTTCAAAATCTGACTTTGCGACCTTCTCCATGAAACGGTTCAGAACGTTGAGCATCTTTACGGTCTTTCCGGCTTCGGCTCCGGTGGCCAGGGCTATCAGAACAGACGCTACGGCGAAAAGCAGTATGATCGGGAGTATGGTCCTGTTAACGCCCCTGTTTACGTTGGCGGCGTTACGGCATACCCCGTACATGCCGAAAACAGATCCGTCGGAATTCAGTATAGGCCTGTAATAGGCAAAATACTTATCTTCTCCGATGAGGACATTGGAATAAAACGCATCGTGCCCTCCTTCATAAACATCCCCGGAAACAATTGCGGAGGTGCCTGTGTTTATCATCCGTTCACCGTTCTCGTCCCGGAATGTGGTCAGAGCTCTTACATTTGTGCAGAATATGGACACATCCGCATCGAAGCTTTCCGAAAAAATATCGAGCAGAGTGTAATCGTTTGTGATGTCCTTGTCGCCCTTGTAGATGGAGCCGGACCTGTCTTCATTTACAACAAGCTTAAAATCGCCTTCCATCCCGTTGTAGTAGTTCTGAAGGTATTCTACGCAGCCCTCCAGTTCGACCCTTACCTGTCCGTACATGGCAGTCCTTATGACAAATACGCATGTGACAACGACAGAAACAGCCAGAAGCGCAACACTTATGAGGCCGACGGCAAAGAATTGTCCGCGAAGGCCTTTCCAAAACGTATTCTTCATTTATCCACTCTCCAGTTGAAGAAGTAACTGTCCCGCGCCCCGAGGGGTCGGGCCGGACTTATCCGGACACCCGTAGATCGCAAAAGCCGGTAAGCTCCTTTGCCGCCACCTCAATGCAGGAAGGATCGATATCATACGCCCTTCCGGAATCTATCAGGGAAGAGATCTCCGGATCGATGGGGATCCTGGACAACAGCTTCAAGCCGTACATCTCCGTGATCTCGGCAATATGCGTCTCCCCGAAGACGCTGTGGGTCTTCCCGCAGTCTGGGCAGACATAGTAGCTCATGTTTTCTATGACTCCCAGAAGGTCTATGTTCATTTTTTCCGCCATGTTCACTGCCTTTTTCACCACCATGGAGGCAAGCTCCTGAGGACTTGTGACCACAATGGCGCAGTCAACGGGAAGAGACTGGAACACGGTAAGCGGCACGTCTCCGGTTCCGGGAGGCATATCGATCAGCATGTAATCCAGGTGCCCCCAGTCGGTATCCGTCCAAAACTGCGTCACCATTCCGGCTATAACGGGGCCGCGGACTATCACAGGCGCATCCTCCTGATCCAGAAGGAGATTCGAACTCATAAGCTTTATCCCGGTGCCGGACACGGGGGGTATCATCAGATTGTCCTGAGACAGGGCCACCGAACCTTTCACTCCGAAGGCTTTGGGGATGGAAGGGCCGGTTATATCCGCATCCATCACCCCGACCTCATACCCCATCCTCCTGAGCTGGGATGCAAGGAGAGCGCACACCAGGCTTTTTCCTACGCCGCCCTTTCCGCTGAGCACGGCCACCACATGTTTTACCGAGCTTTTCGGGTTCAGGGATTTTCTGAAATCTTCAGGCTCCATCCGGGAATGATCATCCCCGCCTTTCGACGCCTTCTCCTTAAGCCGCTGTCCTGCTTCGAATGCTTCTTCTTTTGTCATATCGATACTGTCTCCCTCTGATCATCACACATTAAATCTGAACAGGATCACGTCGCCGTCCTTCACCACGTAGTCCTTTCCTTCCATGCCCACGAGTCCCTTTTCCTTGCAGGCGGCAGTGGAGCCTTCCTTCACCAGGACATCATAGGGGACCACCTCCGCTTTTATAAAGCCGCGCTCAAAATCGGTATGGATCTTTCCGGCAGCCTGAGGCGCTTTTGTGCCGGCTTTTATCGTCCATGCTCTGGATTCATCCTCACCGCAGGTCAGGAAGCTTATGAGGCCCAGCAGGCTGTAGCTGGCCTTGATCAGCTTGTCCAGTCCGGATTCGGTGAGCCCCATGGCATCGAGAAATTCGACTCTCTCCTCCTCTGTCTCCAGTTCGGATATCTCCTCTTCCATCTTCGCAGACAGCACGTACACGGCTGCGCCCGCTTTTTCAGCGTACTCACGGACTTTCTGAACGTGGGGATTGCCTTTTCCCTCATCCGCAACGTCGTCCTCGCTCACGTTAGCGGCGTAGATCACCGGCTTCGCAGTTAAAAGGGTAAAGGTCTTTATAAGCGCCGCTTCATCTTCGTCCGCAGGCTCATAAGCCGATGCCGGCTTCCCTTCTTCGAGGACCCCCTTGATCTCCCGGAGGACGCTCTCCTCCTTCTGCAGGGTCTTGTCTATCCTCGCAGCCTTTGACACCTTGGAAAGTCTTTTATCCACCGTATCCAGATCAGCCAGGGCCAGCTCTATATTGATGGTCTCAATGTCCCGCACAGGATCGACGCTCCCGTCCACATGGATCACATTGTCGTCCTCAAAGCACCTGACCACATGCACTATGGCGTCGGTCTCACGTATATTTGCGAGGAACTGGTTCCCCAGACCCTCTCCTTTGGACGCGCCCTTCACAAGGCCTGCTATATCCACAAAATCAATGACCGCGTGCGTCACCTTCTTTGAGTGGTACATCTCCCCGAGAGTATCCACCCTCTTGTCCGGAACCTGAACGACGCCGATGTTCGGGTCTATGGTGCAGAACGGAAAGTTTTCCATCGCCGCCCCGGCCTTCGTTATGGAATTGAACAGGGTGCTCTTCCCCACATTTGGTAAACCGACTATTCCTAACTTCATATTTTTCTCCCTTCCCTTATTTTATGGGACTTTCTGTGATGCGAAATGGTTTTTACACCATTTTTTACACCATTTTTCCAGCAGATTTTTACACCATTTACACCATTTTCCGTCTCAGAATCATTATTCTCAAACTGTTTAACGGCCAGAAATTTGGAATCATCGCTCACATGAACGTATGTATCCATCGTGACCTGCAGAGACGCATGCCCCAGAAGCTTTTGCAGGGTCTTGGGGTTCACGCCTCTCTCAACGGCTCTGGTGGCGTATGTATGTCTGAGTACATGCATCGAGAATCGTTTGATACCTGCCTCATCACACAATTTATAAAGGTGCGTATCATAGGAGCTGTTCTTTGAAGGCATCCCTGTTCGATAATTAATAAAAACAAGTTCCTTCATATTGAGGTATCTGTCCTCTCCGGTAAGCCTGTCCCTGAACTCCAGCATAGTATCCAGTTCCTTTGATTCCTTCCGACTCTTCCTGGCATCATACAGATTAACAAGTATGTTATGAGCGCATGAAGTAAGCGGTATTGTCCTGTACCCAGCTGTAGTCTTAGGAGGGCCAGCCTCCCATGTCCCTCTGCTATGCCTGTATTCCAGTGACTTATTGATAGTAATGGTTTTCTTCTTCAGGTCGACTGAATCCCATGTAAGACCAATAAGTTCTCCCGTCCGAATACCGGTTTCCAGAATAAGCCTGTACTGATTATAGTTGTGCGACCTCCTTGCAGCAGCCAGAAACTTATCCTGTTCATCCACAGTAAGAAATCTGATGTCCGATGTGCCCTTGACAGCTTTTGTGCTTCTCACGCCATCCATGGGGTGCTTTTCTATAACCCCGTTGACAAGAGCTGCCTTGAACAATACGCCCATTGTTATGTATGTCTGTCTTATGGTTGAACCGGCATAAGTATCATCCATGTCCAACAGAACCTTTTTACAATGAAAAGGGCGAACATCTCTGATCTTCAATCGGCCAATGACAGGCTTTATATTCCGGAAATATCTCTCCTCATAATTTCTGAGAGTGTTGCCTCTCAGATCTGGCACGATGTTCCCGATCCAGAACTCAAACCACGCGTCCACAGTCATGTCGCCAAACGAAGGAAGAGCCGAATCATTCTCGACCACATTCCTGGCGACCACATCAAACGGAGCTGTCACGGAATTATGTCTGTCATTATATCTGGCATCCTGAAGCCAGTTCCTCGCCTGAGGAAGGCTGTCAAAATACTTCTGAAGCCTATAGCCCGTACTCGTGACAAATCTTGCCGAGTATCGACCATCGGATCTTTGGGATAACCCCTTTCCCAATTCCCTGTTTCTATGATCCTTTCCCAATATTTGAGCTCTCCTTTCCGCGAGCCCAATACAACTTCACTATTATAAATAGGGCTTGCGTTTTTATCAAGGGTATCCATATATCGAGCCACGCAGGTACACGTGGCTCGATATGGCTAATTCTTTATATTGCGACGTTTTCACTGATAAATCGCTCAAATTCCGTTCGTTTTATCAGCCTTTTGCTTCCTACGCGTACCAGGAATGGGCAGTTTGGTGCTTTGAGCAATAAGCTGATCTTGTTCTGGCCAATATTGCTCAATGCGGCGGCCTCTGGAATCGTAAGGGCAATCTTATCCGAAATTGGTATTTCATCTTTTTTGTTGCTCATGTTTCGTATTCCTCCTCCATACAATAGGTAAAACTATTTCGTGCCGGGGCTGCGGAACTAAATGCAGCCCCAAAAGAATTCCTGAAGACATTTGTTATGCATAGACAGTGTAATAAAATCGGAGGTCGATGATACAGCTGTCCTCAGAAAAATTGAAGCGTGAGCTTGCCGGAATTCTTTTGTTGCGGTGATCATATGACGGTTCTTCCGTCTTCATTATCCAGAGAAAGAATTAATGAAAAAGGGAAGTGTTGGACAGGTATAGCAGTACTCAACACTTCCCGGTATTATAATCAGATGTTAAAAACAATGCATCTGCAGCAGATGTAAACTATGGAACGATCACCGTTACCCTGGCGCCTCCGTTTTCTATATCATCACGGGCACAGGCTCTGGTCTGATAAAGATATACATCGATATATGCCGTACCGCTCCCTACGGCGGTGACTTTGCCGTTTTCATCGACTGTTGCCACGGCAGAATCACTGTTCTCATATATGAAGACATTAGGCTTGAATTTGGTTCCGCTTACCGAGATCTTGGAGCTCTTCCCCGGCTTTAGTTTCATTTCTCTTTTCTTTATAACGGGCGCCTTGACAGTTATATCGCAGACATAGGAGTCTCCGTCCACAATTGCGGTCAGAGTTCCTCCGCATTCCATATATGCCGTAATCTCACATGAATTACCCTGCGGCGTCGCCATCTCAAGCCCATCACGGTACACGTCGTCTCTGACCTTATATCCCCACGAATTCAGATTCCAGTTATCTACCGTTTTGCCTTTGGGCATATTTGAAAGGGATATCTTAACCTTCTGTCCCGGTATGAGAGTCACGGATGACTTGTTCATCTTGGGAATCTTAACATTTATTGTTGCGGTGACCGAAGCCTTTCTGATTGCCCCTGTATCAAATATGCCTTTTATCTTAGAGGTTCCCGAACCTTTTACAGTGATATTCCCATCGCTGTCAACATCGGCAACGGAGCTTTTGGATGAAGACCATATTATAGCGTAGTCACGGTCAAAATCTTCCATTCCAACTATGTAGTCATTTAAATTTAACGTGGTATTAAGAGATGCTATATCAAATTTAGTACGAGTAAGGACCGGCGCCAAAACACAAACCTTATAAGGTTTTGATACGTACCTGCCTCCCGTAAAGGTTGATACAAAGGTTATTTCTGTTTCGCCCGGCTTGACGGCACTAAAACTAAATATTTTGTCTCCGTCACTATCTTTCTTTGTGGTACATTTTAGAATTCCCTTCTTTGAGAGTTGCGGTTTGACTGTTCGTTTCCCCGGGAAATAACTGTTAAACATCGGGCTTTCAAAGGAAAGGAAAAACCATCGCTCTCCTAACATAAGATAAAGAGGATCGGGAACATTGGTATATTCTGGTCCGGAATCTTCAAAATAGACTACAGTGCCTTCGTTTGGAATTTCTTCAGCCTCCTCAGAGATGAAAGGGCCATCATTTATACCTTCCAAAGGAGCATCATTGATCGCATCTTCCGATGCAGTATCACAAGCTTCTAAAGAAAGAGAAGACATATCTATACCCGCTATCCCCGTAATATCGTGAATATTATATACTTCTAAAGTGCCTCTGTTTTCAGGCTCTGCCGCATCAACCGGGACCGTACCGGAAAACAAAATAAAGCTGAGAGCTAATGCAATAAACCTGAATGTAGAACCAATACCATAGGTTTTTCTCATACATACCTCCTCTTTTTCAAATAACCCCTCACAGCAGGCTTTCGCCACTCATTTTCATCATAACAAGCCGGAGATCATTGTCAAGGATCACCGGACGAGACCAGCAAAAAAGGGCACAACTACGTCACGGTAATGGTTGATCTTGCAGAGCGGA
>JAEELB010000108.1 GCA_016288705.1 Lachnospiraceae bacterium
CTCATTTCCGGATATATCTCCCTGATCGCCACTCGTTATGCTTCCGTCCGCATCCCCCGAAGAATACAGGGAAATGCCATCCATAACGTTCCCGCTCAGGGTTCTGACCGTAACCTTGCAATAAGTATCTGCGCTTGCAGGATCCCTTCCCTGGAGGATATCCAGGACGAGGCCCGCAGTGGTCACGCCATCGGCATAAGCTACAGGTGCGCCTTCTATCACCGCCTCCGCTTTGATCTTGTGGATCACGTAATAAACGTAGGCAGCAGCGTCCTTATTTACATGGGCCGGGTCATGGTAGGTCACTTTAAGCCTGTAAATTCCGGGATTTGAGGGGCCTGCCCAATGCGAGTCAGTGGAACCGAAACTGTGGTAACTTTCTTTCAGTTCTTCATCGTAAGTGGTCTCACCGTCGATCTCATTCCAGGTGTATTTCCCATCCAAAAACCAGTCTGCATCCGGTACATCATTCCATACAATGAAAGCATCATGCATCCTTTTGTATCGATCCCACTCCTCGTCGCTCGCCGAATCAGGCGGCATTTCAGGGGCGGTCTCCGGAGGATCGAACACCAGCCCGTCCTGATCCATAAAGGCTTCAATCCGTCTTTCGTACTTTGAGGAACCGATCCAGATCTCACTATCAGGGAGATCCTGATTAAACATCTCCCAGGTATACTTAATGTTGGCTACATCCGTGCCGACATCCTCCCCGCCGGCGGTGACTATCGCCTTCCTGTAATCTTTCTTATCCGTGTAAATGGGCGCAAAATCATATTCACTTTCTATGGGCTTTGAAAAGAGCCCGCCCACAGGGAGGCTTGCACCTTTTCCCTCGACTATCCTGCTCACATCGATGGCCACAGGATTTGCGGGTCTGACCTTGAGTTCGACAATATTGGCTTTGGCGTACCTGGTAGCCTCACCGGTGTCGATACGATAGCTGTCTTCGCCGGCAGTCAGTGAGGTGCTGTTTATGTCGCTCCGGGAAGTGATTTTCCCATCCGCATCAAATAAGGCCTTGTCCCCCGAAAAAACGATCCTGTAACTGACATCAGGATCTGTCTTAAGAGCATCGGAAGAAGCGAGTTCCCTGACCACAGGATTCCCGCCTTCATCAGTCTTTATTTCCTGTACGAAGAACAGTGGCTCGTAACTCTGGCCGGCATGGATCTCATTTCCTTCCTCTGAGGTTCCTTCATCAAAATTGTAGGCAGTTCCCCAGAAGTACTTCCTGTCAATGTCGTCGGTGATGTCCTTTCCTGAAGAATCTACCAGGCGGTATGATACGTTCCTGATTATCTCTCCGGCAGTAGTGCCCTCATTTATTTCTTTAGTTTCACCTTCGTCCGGTTCCTCAAAGGGATCATAAACCGGTATCACCACTGCGTTCACGGGGTTGATCACGAGTCTTATCAACGCTTCAGAAGAGCCGAAGGCTGCCGTCTCGTCATAAAATACGATCTTGTAGAAATAAGTGCCTGCAGCGCTTGGGTTCTGCGTGGGAGTATCCCGGAGTTTCAGGTTAATACGGGCGTTACCATCGGAATGAATGGCGGATGAAAGCGCATTCGTGGATGCAGGAAGCGGGGTGACGCCGTCGCTGTACACCCAGAAACCCGTGAGTTCCGGATCCTGTTCTATGGTGCCGGCCACATCGCCCTTAATGACGACCTGATCGTCACCGTCCATGTAATAAAGTATTGATGACCTGACTACGGAGAGTATTTCTGAAGGAGTGACCTCTTTGCCGTCATAGTTCTTTACGAGTCCGGTTCCCACTGCGGAATCAATGTATTCAAAGTCCATAAAGGTCTCTGTCTGATCTCCCACAGCCACATAAAACACCGTATCCTCAGGCTCGACATAATATAATCCATCTGCGTCTTCTGCCAGGACAAGGTCGAACATGAGGACGTAGACCCTGTCCTTTCTGAAGACAGTGTCTGCTTCATCTGTGACCGGTTTGAAAGAGCCGTCCTGCTCTCTGGTGCCGATCTTTATTTTGGTCTTTGACATATCGAGGAGTGCATCACGGCTGGGGGACGGAGACTCCGAATCCTTTGCGATCTTCGGATATCTCAGTGTTGAAAGCCAGAAGTCATTATTTGCCTTTATGAGGCCTGAGTAAGGAGTGCCCGCTTTGACGGTCCTTAACAGCTTTTCGTTTTCAGACCCGTCTTTTCCTGAGTATACACTGAGCCTGGTCTTATCGATACGAAGAACAATATCGGAATTCTCTGCTGCGCTGCGGGTTTCGGTTGCGGGAAGAGAGAGCTTCAGGCAGTATGTACCCGGAAGGCTCGGCTTTTCGCCGGTGGGAAGCTCGCTCCCGTCCTCTTTTATCCAGACGGCAGATCTGTATGCATCCTGTGCAATGCCGTCCTTGTTCTCCAGGGTATATTCCCTGTGTTCTGCTCCATTATCGGAGCAGACTTTCAGCACGCCTCCCTTTCCGGCTTCGGAGTAAAGATACTCGCAGGCATTTTCTGCCCATTCGTAGTCGGTGACAAACACTTTGTCCTGATCCACATATCTGATGGACTCTTCCTTATAGTCCTGTGTGACCAGA
>JAEELB010000109.1 GCA_016288705.1 Lachnospiraceae bacterium
CTCAGGGCTTCCGCATACCCGGAAAGTTAGGATAAGATGACAGTTTTTGGTCGTTTTATCCTAACTTTGGCATCTCCGGACCGGGCTCAGGGCTTCCGCATTCTCAAAAAGTTAGGATAAGATGACAGTTTTTGGTCGTTTTATCCTAACTTTGGCATCTCCGCATCGGGCTCAGGGCTTCAGCATTCTCAAAAAGTTAGGATAAGGCGACGGGTATGGGTCGTCTTATCCTAACTTTTCGGGTTTGTGCGAAGATCTCGGATCCCATCAGCTGTAGTAGCTCACGCCCACAATGATCCTCGGGACTTCGTCTCGCTAAATCCTTACATGTTCATACTGTGAATAGTAACGCCGGATGAAGCGGATTTCAAAATTCCTTTGACAGTTTCCCGAAGGATGTGGTAGAATGTCTCACAGGATTGTGAGTATTCAGTTTGTCAACTGTAGATATGCCGCTTTTGCGGCTGTGTGATGTTGAGGGGTGAGGTAATGGATACTAAGATTCTTCTGGAAAATGGCACTAATGAGTTGGAAGTCCTTGAATTCACGGTTGATGGCAATGCATACGGCATCAATGTCGCGAAGATAAAGGAGATCATCAATTATCAGGAGGTTACTCCCGTTCCCAATGCGCATCCCAGCATTGAAGGGATCTTCATGCCGAGAGATACCATGATCACGGCTATCGACCTCAGGAATTGCCTCCAGAGGGGTTCTTCACAGCCCGGCGGACTCTTCATTATCACGAATTTCAATAAGCTGGATATAGCGTTCCACGTAGATGCCGTTGTTGGCATACACAGAGTGTCCTGGACCGAGATCATCAAGCCAGGAGCTACTGTTTCCACCACCGAGGCCAGCATTTCCACCGGTATCATCAAAAAGGACGACAAGCTCATAATCGTTCTCGATTTTGAAAAGATCGTTACGGACATCAATCCCGAGACCGGACTTAAGGTTCAGGAGATCGATGAACTCGGACCCCGTTACAGGAATGAGATCCCCATCCTGATCGCCGAGGATTCAGCTCTTCTCAGAAAGATGATCGTTGATTCCCTGAAGAAAGCCGGATATGTGAATGTCATTTCCACGGAGAACGGTCAGGAAGCTTATGATATCGTAAAAGACTGCGAGGAGAAGGGCGCCCTTGATGAGCATGTCAGGCTCATAATCACGGATATCGAGATGCCCCTTATGGACGGTCACAGGCTCACCAAGCTTGTTAAGGAGAATTCTGCGACGAAGAACATACCCATAATCATCTTCTCATCCCTCATCAATGAGGAAATGAGAAGGAAGGGTGAGCAGCTCGGAGCTGATGCGCAGTTGACCAAACCCGAGATAGGAAAGCTGGTCATGACCGTTGATCGTCTTATCAGCAAAGCGGACGGATCCGGCGAGACGACTACCGACCCTGAGGCTGTAGCCTGAAGATAGCGGCTTTCAGGGATTGTCCGAATGACAGTTATTATAAAGCCGGAGGAACTTACCCCCGGCTTTAGTTGTGTAAGCAGCGAGCCATGCGCACGAATGCGTGCTTGCACGCAGGATCGTGCATATGGCGAGCGCCCAACATTGAGCACGAAGGGCGAGATGAAGTAAGCAGCGAGCCATGCGCACGAATGCGAGCTTGCACGCAGGATCGGACATAAGGCGAACGCCTAACATTGAGCACGAAGTGCGAGATGTGTGGATGATGCGCCCGATAGGGCAGATACACCATGGATAATAAAGAAGAAGATTATCTTGACGAACTCTTAAAGAACATATCGCTTCCCACGGAAGAAGACGAGGACCTCGACGCCCTCGGTGATGAGGAAGGGAGCATAGGCCTTGACGGGCTTAAGCTCCTTTCGGAGAATGCGATCAACAATATCATCGACAACGCTTCCCTGGGTATGGATGAACCGGTGGTTTATCCCGAAAGCATAGACGATACCCTCACCAGCGCTTCTGCAAAGGATCCGGATGACAAGGACATAGCCGATATTTCCGATACCCTGGTTGCGCTTGATTCCCAGATCGCCGTCGACAATGAGGTACAGGAGATGGCGATCCAGGCTGAAAAGGATGAAGAAGAAGCCGGAAGGATATCCGTGGAAGAGATAGACGGCCTTCTGAGCAGCGTCCCCGATGAAAAGGAAGCCGAAAAGAAGAGAAAGGCCAGGGAAAAGGAAGAAAAGAAGAGGGAAAAGAAAGAAAAGAAAGCAGCGGAGAGGGAGGCTGCAAAGGCCAGACGGAAGGAAAAGAAAGAGAGCGGGGAAAAATTCTCTGTCGGAGGCTTCTTCGGAAAGCTCTTCGGCGGGAAAAAGAAAAAGCCCGAGGAACCCCCTGTCATCGAAGGTCTCCCTCAAACAGAGGACGAGGCAGACGCAGCCGTGCAGGATGTCCCTGAAGTCTTTCCTGCCGGGGATGATGAGATCCGGGTTCCTTCCGATGATGAACTTGCGGAGATCCTCAGCGAAGTCGAGTCTCTCAATATGGACGGCACGCCCGTTGAAGAGGCGCCTCAGGTCGTGGTGACGCCTGAACTGGATATAGCCGGCCTCTCCGGAGAAGGAGACGGGGAAGAAGATAACGGCCCGGGAGAAACTTCGGTCCCCGAGGACTCAGCGGACATCCCCGATGAAGCTGCGGAAGAACCGGGACTGTCCGATGACGATCTTATGAATGAGATCACGCAGGGCGCGGGAGAAGAAGAAATAGATCTGGGGCTCGGAACCACCGATACCGGCTCCGAAGACGAAGAAGAGGAAGAAGGAAAAGGCAAAAAAAAGAAGAAAAAGAAAGGAAAGAAGGAGAAAGGGGAAAAGAAAGGCTTATTCTCAGGGCTTGCAAAGCTCTTTTCCGAAGCCCTCGACGATGATGAAGAGGAGGGCGCAAAGGTCGCCATTGGCGATGACCTGCCCGTGACGGGTATTGTCAGCGATGAAAACCAGGCCATCCTGAACGAACTGGATCAGGAACTGGATCAGATACCGGAAGGAAAGAAAAAGAAAAAGAAAAAAGAAAAGAAACCCAAGAAAGAAAAGAAGAAAAAAGAAAAGAAACCCAAAAAGCCTAAGGAACCCAGGGAAAAGAAAGAGTTCCCCTTCTATATGCCCAAGGTTCCCAAAAAGAGCCTGCTTTTGGTGGTCCTGATGTCCATAACCATAACGGCTCTTGTGATGGTGGTCTGTCTGATCGTCCCTGCTCAAATGTCACTTAACAAGGCGAGAAAAGCCTTCGACAGCAGCAATTACGCAGAGGCCTACGAGGAACTCTACGGACAGAAGCTGAACGCGGAGGACCGTGAGAAGTTCGAAAAGTCCCTTATCATCCTGAAAATTGACAGGTATCTGTCCAGGTATGATGAACTTGTCAAAGAAGACAAGCGGGTCGAGTCCCTTGACGTGCTTTTGCAGGCCGTGGATGATTATGAGGCCCTTCAGCCCCTGGCCCAGAATTTTGGGATAGAGGGACAGCTTGGAGGAGAATACAGTCTGGTCCTCAGAAAGCTTTCGGAGGATTTCGGGCTGACTGAAGAGGATGCAAGGAGCATTAACGGGGAGACGGACGATCTCACCTACACGGAGAGGGTATACGAGGCGGCGGGAGTCCCCCTTCCGGCGGAAAAGGTTTCTGACGTACCGGATTTCTCCGGTCTTTCGGAAACGGTGACGGAGCCGCCCGCACAGGAGCCGGCGGAGAACGGCGGAGACGGATCCGTTCCTTCGGACGGTGCGGGACAGCCTGCAGAACCCGCGGAGGGTGGAGAGACCGCACCTCCTCAGGATGCAGCCCCGCCTCAGGATGAGGGAACCGTGCTCTTCGATATAAGGGTGGATTGACAGATTTATAATAACTCCGCAACGGGACTGGTAATGTCAGCCTGAACTGCGGACCGGGATGGAAAAATGAGTTATTGTGCGATACTGGATTACGGAGCCGGAAATATCAGAAGCGTTGAAAAGGCCGTGAAAAGGCTCGGACACAGCACTGTTCTGACGGACAGGATACAGGATGTCAGAGGGGCTTCGCATGTGATCCTGCCCGGGGTGGGCGCTTTCGGGGACGCTATGGAGCGCCTGAATAAAAGCGGACTTACCCGGGAGATAAGGGAGATATGTAAAAAAGGCGTTCCGTTCCTGGGGATCTGCCTGGGACTCCAGCTTCTTTATCCTTCCTCGGAGGAGAGCACCGGAGCAGAGGGAATAGGAATTTTGGAAGGGGACATCGTCAGGATACCCGGAGATAAACTCAAGGTTCCTCACATAGGCTGGAATTCCCTTGCCCTCAGCGGGGACGGAAGGCTGTTCAAAGGTGTGCCGGATCATTCATTTGTATATTTTGTGCACTCATATTATCTGAGAGCAAAGGACAGATCCACAGTGAAAGCTGCGACCTCATACGGGGTAGAGATAGACGCTTCCGTCGAATCGGGAAATGTATTCGCGTGCCAGTTCCATCCCGAGAAGAGTTCGGAGGCGGGACTTACGATCCTGAATAATTTTTTGCAAATATAGACCGGAGCCGGATTTTCCGGCCGCCGCAGATCCCGGCCGGCGTCTGAAGATATGTAAGGCGCCGCAGATCCCGGCTGAAGGCGCGTATGCTTTCGTACGCCGGTTGGATCGTGATCACGGACATTTTCCGCAGGAGATGACAGATGCTTACAAGACGCATAATCCCATGCCTGGACGTAAAGGATGGCAGAGTGGTAAAAGGTATCAATTTTCTCGATCTGAAGGACGCAGGTGACCCCGCGGAATGCGGGGAGGCTTACGACAGAGAGGGTGCCGATGAACTAGTGTTCCTCGATATCACCGCATCCAGCGACAGGCGCGCTACCGTCGTATCTCTTGTTAGGCAGGTTGCGGAAAAGGTGTTCATACCCTTCACCGTGGGAGGAGGCATACGCACTGTCGATGACTTCGCCGCAGTCCTGAGGGAGGGCGCGGACAAGATATCGATCAATACCGCCGCCCTGGAGGATCCCGAACTCATAAGCCGGAGCGCCGACAGGTTCGGGAGCCAGTGCGTGGTGGTGGCCATTGATGCAAAAAAGACCTCCGACGGTCATTTTACAGCCTACAAAAAGGGCGGAAGAGAGGACACGGGACTGGACGCGGTAGAATGGGCCGTGAGGGCGGAAGCCCTCGGTGCGGGGGAGATCCTTCTGACCTCTATGGACAGGGACGGCACAAAGTCGGGCTTTGATCTCGAACTGACCGCCCTTGTGGCGGACAATGTCAGGATACCGGTCATTGCTTCGGGCGGCGCCGGAAGAAAAGAAGATTTTGCCGACGCTT
Organism: Lachnospiraceae bacterium; assembly: GCA_016288705.1. Lineage (GTDB taxonomy): Bacteria > Bacillota > Clostridia > Lachnospirales > Lachnospiraceae > JAEELB01. The sequence goes on from JAEELB010000109.1 coordinate 5,292, forward strand.
TCTCCCTGGGACATGCGGACGCAGCTCTGGCCGCTTCGCTCTTTCATTATCATGAGCTTTCCATACAGGAGGTAAAAGAATATCTCAGGGACCGGGACATCCCCGTGAGGCTCTGATATGGGCGCCATAGACAACGACTGGCTGCCTGTTCTCCGTCCCGAATTCGGAAAGCCGTATTACAGGGAACTTTACGGGAAGATCGCCGCGGAATACCGTGAGAATACCGTTTTTCCTCCAAAGGAGGATATCTTCAACGCTTTTCATTTTACTCCCTACAGTAAAGTACGGGTCCTGATCCTGGGACAGGATCCCTACCACGGGCCGGGACAAGCTCACGGGCTATGCTTTTCCGTGCTCCCGGGTGCGGAGATACCGCCCTCCTTGAAAAATATCTACAAGGAGCTTTCGGATGAGCTTGGATGCCGCGTTCCCAATAACGGATATCTGAAGAAATGGGCCGATCAGGGGGTGCTGCTCCTGAACACGGTTCTGACCGTCCGGGCGCATACTCCCATGTCCCACAGGGGTTTGGGCTGGGAACAGTTCACTGACGCTGTGATAAGGGCGGTGGATGACATTGACAGGCCTGTGGCGTGCCTTCTTTGGGGCCGCCCGGCCCAGGAAAAGAGAAGCCTTCTCAGAAATCCGAAGCATCTCGTGCTCACTGCGGCTCACCCCAGTCCCCTTTCCGCATCCAGAGGATTCTTTGGCTGCGGACACTTCCTTCAGACAAATAAATACCTGGAGGAGCAGGGGCTTTCGCCTGTGGACTGGCAGATAGAGGATATCTGACAGAGAGGGCCTTTGTCGGGATTTTTCAGATCGTCATAAACAGGGTGGACATCCCGTATGCAGGCGGTCCGACCGATTGACTTGCAGGGTGCTACAGGGTATTATTAATAAATACGCATTATATATCTTTTGGGGCAAAAAGGAGGAGTTACAAAATGTCAAAACTAAAGGTCAGGACTCAGTTGTTGATCATGGCGGTGGTGCCGCTCGTGGTTCTGGGAGCGGTGCTTCTCATCATCAGTTACAATTCCATCGTGAATAAGGCCATGGAGGATGCGGAAGCGCAGAATCTGCTGCTGTGTAAACAGATAGAGGCAAAGTTCTCGGGGATAATCGATGAGAACATTTCTACAGTGCGTGCGGTGGCCACTTCTTCGGAGGTCCGGGATTATCTGTCCCTTATTCCAAAGGCCCCCAAACTCAGCGAGCTGCAGAAATACATTTCCACTCTTGACGAGTACATCGGCGATGGGAATTCCATCGCCATATCAAATTCCGAAGGCCAGCAGATCGCAAGATCCAAGGGCGACTGCGTGAACGTGGCAGAGAGAGATTATTTCATCCAGGCCTTTGCCGGAAACACCTACATTAACGATATGATCGTGAGTAAATCCACTGGATCCGCCATCACCACCATTTCCACCCCGGTGTACGAGGTCAACGGGAAAGGCACCGTCGGCATTGTGCAGAGAAATTATAACCTCTCCGTCATACACGATTTCCTCGCCTCCGAGGCAGAGGATGCGCTCATTGTGGACAGGACGGGAGTCGTGATAGCGAGCGCAAAGGAGGAGATAGATCCCAACAATCTCCAGGATGTGAGCATGGCCGAGTTCTTTACCTCCACCGAGAGCGAAGGCACGTTCATAGCCGATACCGGCGAGGGCTATGTATCAATGATGTCCTACATGAAGATACCCTCATGCGGCTGGACCATAGTGGTCGGGCAGAACATAGACGAGGTCAAGGCACATGCCAGGGCAAGCGCCATAGCCATTGCGATAATCGGCATTGTCCTCATTGCCATAGCTGTGGTCCTCGTGTTCTTCATAGCGAATTCTTTCTTGAAACCCATCAACGCCATAAACGTAGCCCTTGAAAAGTTTGCCCAGGGCGAGTTCCATGAGATAAAGGGCTTCGACGGGCGTAAGGATGAGTTCGGAAATATCGTGGACAATACCAACAGCGCCATGAACCATGTGAAGGGAGTCGTGACCGATCTGAAGGATGTCATGAACAATCTCGGAGAATCCTCACGCGCTCTGGCTGAGACGGCAGGTCAGATCAGCCAGACCGCCGACGACGTCTCTGAAGCGGTTCAGGATATCGCAAAGGGCGCCACGGAGCAGGCAGACACCATTCAGAAGGCAACTGAGAATGTGGGCTCCCTTTCCGAAGCCATCCAGAACGTTGCGAATAACGCTGAGGGTCTGGCGGATACCGCAACTACCATGAACGATTCCAGCATGTCCTCCGCGGAGGCGCTGAAGATGCTTTCCGCGAATATGGACTCCATGAACGACGCCATGAATGAGATCACCGAGACTATGAACGCCACAAACGCTGCCGTTCAGGGCGTGAACGAGAGGGTGGACGGCATCACATCCATCGCCTCCCAGACAAATCTCCTGGCTCTGAACGCTTCCATCGAGGCTGCCAGAGCGGGTGAGGCAGGAAGAGGCTTCGCCGTGGTTGCCGAGGAGATCGGAAAACTGGCCACCGAATCTGCACAGACTGCGGAGGAGATCAGATCCGAGATGGCCAAGCTTCTCACCCAGTCCCAGAATGCAATAAAGAAAACCGGAGAGGTTACGGAGATAGGCAATAATGTGAACGCTGTTCTCACCGATACGGTTGACAGGATAAACGAGCTTATCGACGGCGTATCGACCACAGTGGACGGAGTGACCACCATTTCCGGACTGTCACAGGAGAGCGCGGCGAGCAAGACCATCATAGTGGACGCAATGGATTCACTTTCCGCTATTTCCCAGGAAAACGCCGCATCAACGGAGGAGACCTCCGCATCCATGCAGGAGCTGAATGCGACAGTGAACGTGCTTTCCCAGTCGGCAAGCGATCTGAACGACCTGGCCGGCAAGCTGGAAGAAGATCTGGGCTTCTTCAAGATCTGAGGACAGATATTACGTTGATCCGGGCTAAGGACATTATTGTGCGGTCTTACAAAATGGACTTTGAAGCCTTCGGGACGGTAACGTGAACAAACAGGGGGGTGTCTGCGGGAAACGGCAGATATCCCCCCGTTCAGTAGAGAAAAGGAGATCATATGCACCCTTTGCCGTTTGTTACAAGAGAACAGATCCGGGAGATCGCGGAAAAATATCCCACGCCCTTTATCATTTATGATGAAAAGGGCATCAGAGAAAATGCGGAAAATGTGAAAAAAGCCTTTTCCTGGAATCCCGGATTTGTGGAGTATTTTGCAGTAAAGGCCACTCCCAATCCCCGGCTGCTGTCCATATTTAAGGAATACGGGTTTGGAGCGGACTGCGCCTCCTTTAACGAGCTTGCCCTTGCAAAGTCGGTGGGTTTCCCGGGAGAGAGGATCATGTTTTCTTCGAATGACACCCCTTTTGAGGAATATACCTACGCGGACCACATCGGGGCTGTCATCAATCTCGACGATATCACGCACATCGATTTCTGTGAAAAGGCCTGCGGAGGAAAGCTGCCGGAGACAATGAGCATGCGCTTCAATCCCGGCGGCATCTTCAAGATGAGCAACGGCATCATGGACAATCCCGGAGATTCAAAATACGGGATGACTGAGTCCCAGATTTTTGAGGCGGTGCGGGTCCTGATGAATAAGGGCGTAAAACACTTCGGGATACACTCCTTCCTCGCGAGCAACACGCTTACAAATGATTATTACCCTGTCCTGTCCCGCATCCTGTTCGAACTGGCTGTAAAACTGCGGGATGAGACCGGAGCGGATATGTCCTTCATCAATCTCTCCGGAGGAGTGGGGGTTGCTTATAAGCCCGAACAGAAGGCCAATGACATCCTGGAGATCGGCGACAGAGTGCGCCAGGTGTACGAGGATGTGATAGTACCCGCAGGAATGACGGGACTCAGGGTCTTTTCCGAGATGGGACGATTTATGACCGGGACCTACGGAGGCCTGGTCACAAAGGCCATACATGAAAAACACATCTACAAGGAATACATCGGAGTGGACGCATGCGCGGTGAACCTGATCCGGCCGGCCATGTACGGCGCCTATCATCACATCACCGTGCTCGGAAAGGAAAATGATACCTGCGACCATACCTACGACATCACGGGGTCCCTTTGTGAAAATAACGACAAATTTGCCATCGACAGGGCCATGCCCCGCATAGACATGGGAGATTACCTCTTCATCCACGATGCGGGCGCCCACGGCTATTCCATGGGTTACAATTATAACGGGAAACTGAAATGCGCCGAGCTTTTGCTGAGAGAGGACGGCTCCGCGGAACTCATAAGGCGCGCCGAGACGCCCAGGGATTACTTTGCAACCCTCGATTGTACCGATGCCTATAAGGCGCTGGATGAGACCCTTAAGGAACAGGGAGTTTGAGCAGAAAAAAGAGACGCAGAAAAGTCAGGCTTAAGAAGAGTTTTTATTTCCTTGTTGGATTTGTCGCAGTCCTCTTTGCGGCGATCATCTTCTTCCTGCTCAGGGGAAGCTCCGGAAAAGGCGAAGAACTCTCTTTGGAGGATATAGATTACAGCAGGGCGGAACATCTTCAGGAGTCTGCGGAGGAGACGGAGACCGGACTTCCCGAGGACAATACCTTGTACTCTGCGGACGAATCCGGCCCCATCAGGGAGATACCGGAAGACAGCCCGGTTAAGAGCGAGCATGCGGTGCTGATCGATGTATCGCAGGGAAAGGTGCTTTCAAAAAAGGGCGGCATCCACGAAAGGGTATATCCCGCCTCCATGACGAAGGTCATGACGAGCCTGGTCGCGGCCGAGAATCTTAGGGGAAGGGAAGCCCTGGATGACAGGGTGACCATAACCATACAGGATACCGACTACAGTTATGCAAATGACTGCAGCGCCGTAGGCTTTGCGGTGGGTGAGTCCGTTACGGTGATGGATCTGTTCTGCGCCGGGATCTGCGCATCCGGAGCCGACGCCATGGTGGCTCTGTCGGAATACATATCCGGCGACCAGGAAAGGTTCGTGATGCTGATGAACGCAAAGGTTGAAAAAATGGGGCTTAAGGGCACTCATTTCACCAACTGCGTGGGTCTCCATCATGAGGAGAATTACACCACTCTCTACGATATGGCCATGATAATGGAGGCGGCGGAGAATAACGAGATCTGCAGGGAAGCTCTTTCGAAAAAGAAGTACACCACATCCTTTACCGATGAACATCCTTCGGGTATAGAGACCTCGAACTGGTTCCTGAGGCGGATCGAGGACAAGGAGAACGGGCAGGAGGTTCTGGGCGCGAAGACAGGCTTTGTAAATGAATCCGGAAACTGCGCGGCCAGTTATGCGGAGAACGGGACAGGCAATAAGTACATCTGCGTCACCGCAGGCGCCTGGAGTTCCTGGAGATGCATATACGATCACGTGGAGATCTATAAAGAGGTGCTTTGAGACAATGAAGACTTTATTTATCGAATGCAGGTCGGGAGCGGCCGGGGATATGATCACCGCCGCGCTTTCCGGTCTTCTGGAAGACAGAGAGGGATTTGTGAAAAGGATCAATGACCTCGGGCTTCCGGGAGTGTCATTTTCCCTGAGAGACGGCCAAAGCCACATGATAGGCGGTGTCATCTGTGATGTGAAGGTGGACGGGCATGATGAGGATGAGTGTGACGGGACAGAGCCGCATGATGCAGGCGGATGCGGGGAGGCTGAAGGCCGCCCGGAGAAAGGCTGCGGAGATGCTGAAAGCCACCACCATCATCACCATCACCATCACCACACTGCATACAGTGACGTAAGAAAGCTCATAGAGAGCCTGGATATACCGGAGAAGGTCAGGAGAGACGCTCTGGCGGTGTATGAGATGATCGCCGAAGCGGAGAGCCGGGTCCACAATATCGCCGTCACCGATATTCATTTCCATGAGGTTGGGACGGCCGATGCGGTGTGCGATGTGGTATCCGCCTGCCTCCTGTTCGACATGATCGGCGCAGGAAAAGTGGTCGTGTCCCCGGTGTGCACCGGATACGGGACCGTAAAGACCTGCCACGGAGTGCTGCCTGTGCCTGCTCCGGCTACGGCCGAGATACTGAAGGGGATCCCGGTTTATGCGGGAGAGATAAAAGGAGAACTCTGTACTCCCACAGGAGCGGCGATCCTGAGATATTTTGCTGATTCCTTTGAGGAAATGCCGCCCATGAGGCTTGAAGGGAGCGGGACAGGGATAGGACACCGGGATACCGGATCGGCAAATGTGCTCAGGGCGTTTCTGGGCGAGTCCTCTGAAAAAGTACGGGAAGAAACCCGGATACGCATCCCGGAATGCGGTGACAATGCGGAGGATGAGGCCGGGACGGAAAACAGTCCGGACCGGGACAGGGTGACGGTGTACAGCTTTACGGTGGACGATATGACCGCCGAGGCAATAGCTTTTGCGATGGAAGCGATCAGGAAGGCGGGGGCTCTGGATGTTTACGGAACACCTGTTATTATGAAAAAGAACCGTCCCGGTACCCTCGTGACCGTGCTCTGCAGGGCTGCGGATGAAGAACGGGTCGAGAGAGCCGTGTTCAGGCATACTCTTACCATCGGCGTCAGAAAAGAGAGACAGGAAAGACTTGTGATGAGCCGGGAGGAAACGGTCAGAAAGACTCCCCTCGGAGATATTTCCTTCAAAAGGAGTTCGGGCTTCGGCACGGTCAGGGAAAAGGCCGAATACGAGGATGTGGCCGCTGCTGCGGAAAGGGAGGGAATGTCTTTTGACGAAGTTAAGAGGATAGTGGAAAATGGACAGGAATGATCTTTTGAGGATATTGAAGGCTGTGCAGAACGGGGATTTAACCCCCGATGAAGCGGCCTCCGATATCAGGCTAACTCAGAATGCGGATCTCGGCTACGCCAATGTGGATCTGGGAAGAGCCGTAAGAACAGGCGCAAGCGAGGTTATATTCGGAGGGGGAAAGACTCCGGAACAGATAAAAGGTATAGCGGAGACGCTCCGCAGGGACGGTCAGAAAAGGATACTGATCACCAGGCTGGACAGTGAAAAGGCCGGGAAACTGGAGGGGGAGATAGAGGATCTTCATTATTTCCCCGAGGGCAGGATAGCTCTCTCAGGGGATTTCCCCGAACCTGACGGAAAGGGATATATACTGATAATGACCGCCGGCACGAGCGACATATATGTGGCCGAGGAGGCTGCCGTCACCGCCCGGGCCCTGGGCAATGAAGTGAGGAAGGTGTATGACGTGGGAGTGGCCGGGATACACCGTCTCCTGGCCCATACGGAGGATATAAATAACGCACGTGTGATAATCGCCATCGCCGGCATGGAGGGGGCTCTTGCCAGCGTTGTCACGGGGCTTGCGGCCTGTCCCGTCATAGCGGTACCCACAAGCGTGGGCTACGGTACCTCCCTCGGGGGCTTTACGGCTCTCTTTTCCATGCTGAACTCCTGCGCCAGCGGGATGTGCGTGGAGAATATAGACAACGGTTTCGGGGCCGCGGTTTTCGCAAGCCTTGTGAACCACATATGAAAGCTGTCACGGATACCGGTCTGCCCCGCCTCTGCAAAGGACCGTACGTGAATGCGGATGAAGCGCATCCGGTATTGAAAGGAAAAGGATTTGAAGAAAAGTAACACGCGTTTGGCAATGTGCATAGCCCTTATCGCCCTTATCTCCGCCAGCATTTTGCTGGGCTTTTTTCTGATAAGGCTCAGGACCATCAGGGGAAATGCAAACAGCGATGATCAGATCGCCTACAAGGCACGTTACGCCTTTATCTGCGACGATCCGGAGAACGACATCTTCAAGGCCGTCTATGACTCGGCAAAGCAGCGGGGAGAGGAAAAAGGCGAATATGTTGAGTTTATGGGGAGTGAATTCTCCAGGTCTTATTCCGCCATAGATCTTATGGATATGGCCATCGACGCCGGGATGGACGGGATCATAGTCGAGCCTTCTTCGGGTTCCAGGCAGATGACCAGATATATAGACCGGGCCGTTGACGCCGGGATACCGGTGGTGACCCTGGGGAACGACGATACCGAGAGCCGCAGAAATGCGTATGTGGGTTTTGCCTCATATTCCGTGGGTCAGAGCTTCGGCAGACAGATCGTTTCCCTTAAGGGGGAGGAGACGAAGAATGTGACTGTTCTCATGAACGCCGGAGGGAACAACTCCGATATCATTTATTCGGGCATCAGGAACAGCATTGACAGCGAGGGGCTGTCAGACAGTTTTTTCCTTACGGCTCAGTTCATAGACGATTCCCAGCCTTACGGCGCCGAGGAGGGAGTATCCCAGCTCCTGAAACGGGAGGAGATACCGGACGTGATCATCTGTCTGGATGAGACCATTACATCCTGCGCCTGTCAGGCCATCGTCGATCTCAACAGGGTGGGAGAGACCACCATTCTCGGTTTCTATGTGAACAGCGCCATACTGGTTGCCATAAACAACGGCATACTTTACAGCACGGTTGTTATGGATGCACGGAAAATGGGAGAATACTGTGTGGATACCCTGGACAGCTTCAGGGAGAGCGAAGTCGTGAATGAGTACATTCCCGTAGAAACATATGTTATTGATAAGACGAATATTGATGAATACTATTCTGAGAGCAGTCCGGAGTAAATGAGTGCGGGATGA
>JAEELB010000110.1 GCA_016288705.1 Lachnospiraceae bacterium
ACGGGGATGTCGTCCACATAATCCCTGGGAGAGGGAAGCTCCTCCTGGATATGCTTTATGGCGATGGACACGGTTGTATCCCCGTCAAAGGGAACGCGGCCCGTGAGCATCTCAAACATTGTGATGCCGAGGGAATAGATATCGCTTTTTTCATCGGAATAGCCGCCGCGCGCCTGCTCGGGAGAAGTGTAATGCACTGATCCCATGGCATTCGATGTGATGGTATCGGAGGAAACCGCCCTGGCAATGCCGAAGTCGGTGACCTTTACCTTTCCGTCTTTTGATATGATTATGTTCTGGGGCTTGATATCCCTGTGGATTATATGGTTGTTGTGAGCGCTCTCGATACCCATCGATACGTTTATGGCAATGCTCACAGCCTCCTTCACGGAAAGCCTCAGCTTTTTCTCTATGTATTTTTTTAGGGTGATACCCTCGACAAGCTCCATTACAATGTAATGCAGTCCGTCTTCATCGCCGACATCGTAAACATTAACGATGTTTGGATGCATCAGTATGGCGGCCGACTGAGCCTCCACCCTGAACTTCGAAACAAAATTCTTGTTTTCGGCAAATTCCGCCTTTAAGACCTTGATGGCCACAAAGCGGTTCAGTTTATGATCTTTTGCCTTATATACATCGGACATTCCGCCGGCGCCTATCTTACCGGTGATCTCATACCTGTCCGCTAATATCAATCCTTCACTCAGCATATCTTACTCCGAAAATCATTTCCCAAAGGGATCTATAAGTACTACCGCAATATTATCCCTGCCGCCGCGGGCATTTGCCTCCTGCACAAGCCTTTCGGCCTTTGTCGCAAGGTCCGGCGCAGCGGTGACGATCATGCGTATATCTTCATCTTCTACCATGTTTGAAAGTCCGTCTGAACACATGAGGATCAGATCGCCCTCCTTAATGCTGACGTCAAAGAAGTCCACTCTTATCTCAGGGGCAGCGCCCACAGCCCTGGTGATTATGTTCTTATCGGGATGGGTCCTGGCGCTCTGCCTGTCTATCTGGCCTACCCTGACCATCTCCTCCACCAGGGAATGGTCCTTCGTGATCTGCGTTATCTCACGGTCGATCAGGTATAGCCTTGAGTCGCCCACATTTGCCACATAAAGGGTGTTCCCGATGACGCAGGAGACCACGCAGGTGGTGCCCATTCCCGTCATCTCACTGTTCTGGGAAGCCTCCACGAACACATGATCGTTGGCTTCTTCAATGGCCTCGCGGATTATCTTTATAGGGGATGTTTTGGTATTGTTCTTTACGCTCTCGACTATGATCTCAGTGCTCCGCCTTGAAGCGTAATCACCGGCCTTGTGTCCTCCCATACCGTCACAGACTATGAAGAGATTGGGGAGATTCCCGACCTTCTCTTCACAGGTGTAAAGATAGTCCTGATTGATCTTTCTTTTCATTCCCACATCTGTCAGGGAAAATGTCTTTATCATCTCTAATCCTTTTATCAAACAGATTTACAGCACATCCGTAAATAATATCACAAATCCCTACTGGCTGGCAAGTATGTCGATCATCTCACGGATCATTTCTTCGTCCTTCAGGTGGAAGGAAAACTCCACGCGGCGGGAGGCTTCCATGTCAACCTCACCGTTTTCGTCATATACGGGACTGGAATAGGACCTTCCTGTGACCGAGACCACCGAGCGCAGCGCCTCAAGTTCATCATCCGTCAGCACCTCTCCGTCATCCGAGAGGCAGTACTCTGCTACGGAATAGGCTCGATCCTGCGAAAGCTCCAGGTTAAACATATACTTTCCATCCGTATCGGTATGGCCTTCTATCAGGATCTCCGAAATATAATCCCTGTACTTGTCTCCCAGCAGCACCTTGACATAGCCCGGCAGGAACTTTGCCAGATACTCCTTTCCCGTGTCCGTCAGGGTGTCCTTGTTATAGTCAAAGAGTATGGTGGAGTCAAAGGTGATGGCGCCCGTCTGCTCGTCCACGGCGATATGGAGGTCAGAATCATCAAACTCCTCCTTAAGGGCCTGTACAAGCTCACTCCTGACGCCGATTATATTGTCAAGCTTTGCCTGCTGCTCATCCATGAGCGCCTGAAGCTCCGACAGGAGCTGGCTTTGCTCCTTCAGGGTTTTTTCCTGGATGGCGATCTTTTCTCCCTGGGCTGCAAGAGCCTGCTCCTGATCGTTCAGCTTCAGCTGCTGGTCAGCCACCCGGAGACGTTCTGCTTCCAGGGCGTCTGACTGGACCATGAGCTCCTGTTCCTTTCCAAGGAGCTGATTTTCCTTTTCATCGTACTGAAGCTTCGCATGGAGCACAGTGAAGGAAATGATCAGCACGAAGGCCAGAAGGAGTCCTGCCATCATATCCGAATAGGACATCCAGTATGTGGTTTCCTCGTATTTTCTTCTTCGACCCATTCCTGTCATCTGAACAATCCCTTCCTGCGGTTCTTCTCAAGCTTCGAGATATTTTCACTCAGTGCTTCCACCGCCTGAGAAGCCCTGTCAAAGCCTGTCTCGATTCCCTCATACGAGTAGTCCACCGTGCGGTAGAGCCTGTCGAGGAGCTGAGACTGTGCCTCTATCCTCTCATCGAGCATCTTCGCGCTCTCACTGAGCAGCGTGCTCTGGTCCTTCAGCGAAAGCAGGTACCTCTGCTG
>JAEELB010000111.1 GCA_016288705.1 Lachnospiraceae bacterium
CATGCTGCCAAAGGATAATACGGATCAGAAAGATCTTTCCTTCAGGGTGAAGGGGAAAAACGTAAAATGCTCAAAGTCGGGCTTTGTGGCTGTAACTGATCCCGGTGCCGAAGGGACGGTCACGATCAAAGCCGGAAAGACTGCCAAAGAAAAAGCGGTAAAAGCAGGGCCCTACGCACCGGACAGATTCATAAAGCTGAATAAAACATCGGTAAATGTGAAGATCCCAAAAGCGGCGGGAAAGACCGCGACGGTAAAGCTTAATGCCCGCACCCTTCCCAAGGGATCGGATCCCCTTGCGGTGACCTGGACCGCCCCTGACGGGGTTCCGGGCATAAAGCCTGTCACGGATAAACCCGGCAGCTTTGCCATCGACAGCACGGTCACTCCCGGAAGCTACACGGTGACTGCCGGGGCAGAGGGCTTCAATACGGCGTACTGCGAGCTCCTGGTGAAGTGATGCGTCTGACCCGCCGGTATGAACTGGAACCGTTTTACGGGCGGGATCTCACTTACAGAAATCCTTTTCGGAGACAATGAGGATCATATCATAAACGGAGGAAAGCCATATGAAGAAAGCGGGAAGAAAGATAATAAGAACATTCACTGCCCTGCTGCTTTCCCTTTCCCTCTTTGGGAACAGCGTGGCCTACGGATCGGGACCCGTCCCGGGTGCGGATGATACATCCTCTGATCCCTCGGGCGCCCTCGGGGCATTATTGATAGGGCACTGCGTAAATATCGCCATAGAAAGCGGCTTTGCCGCGGCGGGGCTTGCAGTCACGGGGATAGCCGAGAGCACGGATTCCGAGGAACTTCAAAATGTGGCGTCATTTGTCAGCTCCTGGGTCCTCGGCAACCGCACGGACAACGCCATTGACAAGGTGGCTGCGATATGTGAGGAAATCCTGGCAGAGGTAAAGCTTGTGGACGAGCATCTCACCGATTACACCACCGTGATAGAAGGAATGCTTGCCGACCAGAACATCAGGCTTGCCTACGACAAGAGAAATGAAGTCTGGCATGATGATGTCACGGATAAGTATGAGGAATACGGGGTTTCCACAGCCTATGACGCCTATACCGCTTACATGCAGGCCGCCGTGGATTACAAGAATGATGGGACTCCGGCCAAAAAGACCGCCTATGAGGCCGCGGAGAGGAGATTTTATCAGACCCTCCTGTTCATTTACCAGCAAAAGGTTCCCGCAATGCCCGCAGCCCAGGTGGAAGAAAACGCCATGACCGGAAATGTGATCGATCTGGTGCTGCTGGATGACATTCACAACATGTGCAGCGCCATGTGCTCCGATAAAGGCAATTTCACGGAATACTCCGCAAAACTGGCGCACCAGGCCTTTGCTTTCAGCGATGAAGAATACCGGTACGTCTACGCAAGCATGGCGGACCAGATCATCACCATCACCAATCTGCTGCTCATGTATCAGGATCTTGTGGGCAGACAGTCCGCTTATATCTACGCAAATTATACCGGTGATGAGCTTAAGGAACAGGAGGTGCTGTTGGAGCAGAGAGTGAATGCCTTAAGCCAGCTCAATCTGTATTTCCAGCAGTCCCTGCAGACTCTGCTGGAAACCCCCATCAACATTGACAGCGGCATACAGCTCACCCTCTCTCAGTACATGCAGCCCGAGGATGCAGCGTCTGCTACCCTTCAGAATACGGAGTTCGTGGACCATATCTCTTCGAGATACTGGTGGGACCATGAGGAGTCCATCAGGGACGATTTCAAGAGCATTGAAAACCTTGAGTCATATGTGGGGGCCGCCTCATCCTTTGCGGACAGATTCAGCGCCTATCTGCCCTTCAGGAGGGTGGGAGTGAACACCGCAGAAGGAGTTGAAGTGTATTATGTCTTCGACGGCAAAAGATACAGGGAGAACTCCGACAAAGCCGATACGAAAATGCTGGCCCTGGATTACAAACGTGACGTGAAGCACGATTATGATGTCCATTTTCCCAGCGCCGATTATTACAATTCCGTAAGGGGTAATTTCTACGACGGGCATGGGTACTGGAGTCTGGTACAGGACGGGAAGGAGACAGGCAAGATATATAAACTGTTCAATACCAATTACTTCCGCTCGGGCAGCTGCAGTTCCAAGGTGGGTCCGTATCTCGGGAGTCTGGTCGATTATCCCGGAACGGAAAAGTGGTATCTCATGATGCCTGAACTGGGGTATGATCTGAATCGTTTCAGCACCAGCTACGAACAGTTCCATATGGTGGATCCCGACGCTTCAAACCCGGGAGATTCCCTTGCCGTCACAGAATACAACGCAGGCGAGTTCCAGAGTGGAGGAAAACAAAAGAACGCCGAATTTGCATTAGTTCTTCCCGCCAAAGCGGAGGATGCGGAAAATTTCGGCTGCTCCGTGCATGTATCCGGGAAGAACGAACCCATAACTTCCATCAAAGTCCTGGAAAACGGCAGGGAAACCGATGCCGTCATCTCCGAAGGCGGGAAGACGGAAACCCTCCGCATCAAGGTGAAAAAAGACTTCTCCGTGGAGCTCAGGCTTGAGAGATACGACGACAGGGAGACGGGAAGAGTGTCATCCTCCCGTATCATCTGCGACGATATAGTATCACAGATGGTGCCCGTATCCATCGATGACGACTATATCACCTACGATATCCCCTGCCGTGTTCCCTACTCTCCCCGGGCGTATTTTGTAATAAAGGAGACACGCACGGGAGTTAAGCCCATCGGATATGAAGACGCCGGTGAACCGGAAACGGTATATCTCATGAAGGGAAATCCCTATACACTCTCCCAGAATCTCATGACCGGGGTCACATCGATAGATCTGGAGCCCGGGAAACCTAAATTCATCAAGGTAAACAAAAAGACGGGGGCGGTCTCCGTCCTCAAGGCAGGGGAATGCACCGTGACGATGCACTACAGCGGCAGGGAGGACCACAGATTCAGGGTGGTTACCGACGTCCCCAAGGCTGTGAAGAGGACCGTCTACAATCTGGCCCCCATATCCGCAAGGACACTTGTGTCCGGCGCGGGCCATACGGCCATTACGGATATTGTCTCATCGAAGCCGGGAGTGGCCGAAGCGGACAAAGATCATGAGATCATCATCCCGAAAGGACCCGGCACCTCAAAGATCACCCTGACCTACGGCGGGAGGAAGATAAGCGTAAAGCTGAAGGTGGTCAGGCCAAAGCTCAATAAGGGCAGGTATACGATCAAGGCGGGCCTTTCAAAGGATGTCCAGCTTAAGGTCAAAAACATGGACAGGGATTCCGGGGTGCTCTCCTGGAGGTCCGATGATCCAAGGGTGATATCCGTCTCTCATGATGAAAATACCGGAAAGGTCACCTTCACTGCCATGAGCAGGGGGACCGCAGGCATATACGCCCACCTGTCGGACGGAACGGAGGTGGGTCCCTGCAAAGTCAAAGTGAAATAAAAGAGGGTGAAAATCCCTGTTGTCTTAAAACGGGAAAATGTGTTAAAATAATTGGACTTATATGAAGAGCGTCTCTTTTGGCGCTCCTTCGGCTGTACATCCAGGAGGTGAGGAAGAATGCAGGATTACAAAAAGATCGACTATTCCAGAAATAAGGATGTGGTGCTCCGCTACATACCCGGGCATTTCATCACGCCCCATTCCCACGTAAATTACTACATGGATCTCAGCGATATGAAGGCCAGACAGAGAGAGGCCAGAGCCACCGGAGAGGAGATGGCCGAGCCCTACTTCGTCTCGACCGCGGTGGATACGGTGTTATGTCTTGAAGATATGGAGGTCGTGGGAGCCTATCTCGCAAATAAACTCACCAAGGCGGGGGTCCTTTCGAAGAACGCCCACCAGACCATATATGTGGTCGCGCCCGAATATGACACTACGGGACAGGTGGTGTTCAGAGAGAATACCCAGCACATGGTGAAAAACAAAAACGTGATCATCCTTACTGCTTCCGTCACCACGGGAAGCGCTCTTACAAAGGCCATCGAGGCCGTCAATTATTTCGGGGGGAGCATAGTCGGGGTGTCCGCCATCTTTTCCGCCGCCAGCAAGGTGATGGGAATGCCTATCCATGCTCTCTACACCACAAGGGATCTGCCGGATTATCACAGCTATCCCACGGACAACTGCCCGCTCTGTCAGGCAAAGGTCCACGTAGACGCCCTTTGCAACGGCTTCGGTTTCAGTTCTCTCTGATAAAGGGAGCGGAGTAAGAGCTTTGTACGACGGAGATACCTTTACGGAATGCCTGACGACGCCGGTGGACCGGCCCCTCTTCAGGTTCCTGCAATATCTCTGCTTTATCCTCGGGGGAGTGTGCTTCCTTGGAGCGGTAGCGTCGTTTCTGGCGGTGGTGCCCGCCCTCGCTCTGTGGCTTGCCGGCTGGTTCTTCGGGAACCGTTCAAGCGTTGAATACGAGTACAGCCTGCTTGGACGCGAGATGACCGCAGACGCGATCTACAACAAAGCCTCCAGACGTTCGGTTGGGACATGGGCTCTGGACAGGGCGGAGGGCATATACCCTGAAGGCTCGCAAAAAGCGCTTTCCCTGGAGGGAAGGCAGATGAAGGTCACGGACGTGAGCGCCGGAAAGGGAAAGCCCGGTAATTACGTCATGGCGTATGAGGGGAGTGAAAAAGTGATATTCACCCCGGATGAAGAGTTCCTGTCGGCTCTCGGGAAAGCCGCCGGATCGAAACTCACCGGGCAGTGAGATGACATATGTTTCGATCCGGACTTCCGGGTCCGGACGCATGTGCGGAAGGGAGGACTATGGCTGTAATAATCGGTGAAGGCATCACTTTTGACGACGTACTGCTGGTACCGTCCTATTCAAAGGTCATACCCAACGAGGTGGATCTGACCACAAATCTCACGAAGAAGATCAGGATCAATATCCCGATGATGAGCGCCGGAATGGATACGGTCACGGAAAACCGCATGGCCATCGCCATGGCCCGTCAGGGCGGGATCGGAGTGATCCATAAGAACATGTCCATAGAGCAGCAGGCGGAAGAAGTGGACAAGGTCAAGAGATCGGAGAACGGCGTCATAACGGATCCTTTTTCTTTGTCCCCGGAAAACACCCTGCAGGATGCCGAGAATCTGATGTCCAAGTTCAAGATATCGGGGGTTCCGGTGACCGAGGGACGGCGCCTTGTAGGTATCATCACCAACAGGGATCTGAAGTTCGAAACCGATTTCACAAAGAAGATCTCGGAATCCATGACCTCCCAGGAACAGGGACTGGTGACGGCCCGGGAGGGGATAAGCCTTGAAGAGGCAAAGGAGATACTGGCCCGCGCCAGAAAGGAAAAACTCCCTATCGTGGATGAGGAGTTCAACCTCGTTGGTCTTATTACCATAAAGGACATTGAGAAGACCATAAAATATCCCCTTGCGGCAAAAGACAGCCAGGGGCGCCTTCTCTGCGGCGCAGGCGTGGGCATCACCGCAAATGTCCTGGACCGTGTGGGAGAGCTGGTCAAGGCCAAGGTGGACGTGGTGGTGCTGGATTCCGCTCACGGCCACTCGGAAAATGTGCTGAAATGCCTGAAGCTGATCAAGGAAAAATATCCGGATCTGCAGGTGATCGCGGGCAACGTGGCCACCGGAGAGGGCACGAGGGATCTCATCGAGGCGGGAGCGGACGCCGTAAAGGTTGGAATAGGTCCCGGCTCCATCTGCACCACCAGAGTGGTGGCCGGCATAGGCGTGCCTCAGATCACCGCGGTGATGGAATCCTATGCGGTGGCTTCAAAATACGGCATTCCCATCATAGCTGACGGCGGTATTAAATACTCCGGAGACATGACCAAGGCTCTTGCCGCCGGAGGGAACGTGTGCATGATGGGTTCCATCTTTGCAGGATGTGAGGAAAGCCCCGGGGCTACGGAACTGTTCCAGGGACGCAAATATAAGGTTTACAGGGGAATGGGATCCATCTCCGCCATGGAGAACGGATCCAAGGACAGATACTTCCAGGAGAACGCAAAGAAGCTGGTGCCCGAAGGCGTTGAGGGACGCGTTCCCTACAAAGGACTGGTGGAGGACACCGTGTTCCAGCTTGTGGGAGGCATCAGGTCCGGAATGGGATACTGCGGGGCTCCGGATATCCCCACTCTTCAGAAGGAGAGCAGGTTCATGAAGATCACGAGCGCTGCTCTCAGGGAGAGCCATCCCCATGATATACAGATCACAAAAGAAGCTCCAAACTACAGTGTTGAAGAGGATTGATACGGTTACAGATGAACGAGATCTTACAATCGCTGCAGGATAATCTGGCCGCTCTGAGCGGAGCTGCGGTAGTGTGTATGGGAAGCGACGGGGAACCCGTCACCACCATGTCCGGAAATGAAGACGACATACGTCTCTTCCGGGAAATAATCTCTCAGGAGCGTGTGGACATGCTCATAAAAAGGGTGTCCGAAAGCCCGCTGGAGGATCAGGCCGTGGAGGATACCGAAAGAAGGGACGTCCGATACGGCGCAGTCTCCGTTCTCACCGGAACGAGGACCGTGATCACCTGGGTGGTGTTCGGCGCCTTTTCCGACTGCCCTCAGGAGGAAACGGAGGCTCAGGGGGCCTGCTTCAGGTGCACCATGGACTCCTCCAGGTTCCTGCCGCTTCTGGATACCCTGAGGGAGGCTTCCCTTCTTTACATAGAGACCATGTCCTTCCCCGGCGAAAAAACCTACAGTCAGGTACGCGCGCTGGAGGAGACGGAAAAGCTCAAAGAAATGGAGATCCGGAAATCCGAGGCCATGATGAGGATCATCAGGCTCCTGGAGTCCGATGAGGGCATTGAGAGGATTTTCCTGGAGTATCTGAGCGTGGTCTGCGAGTATCTGGACATCACCGGAGGCCAGATCTGTCAGATACATATGGATGACCCGCTCAGGATGGATGTGGCGGCGGAATGGTACGCCCAGGGTTATGCTTCCATGTATGACCGGTCTCTCGACCAGGAGAAGGCTCCCTATGCGGTGGGCTCAAGGGTTTCCTTCTGGGCCTACGGGGATCAGACCACCTCGGAGATATACGAGTCTCTTACGTCACAGGGCATTTTTGCCGAGGCTGTGGCGCCCATCTTCATCAACGGAAAGCCCCAGATGTATCTGCTTCTTGAAAGCAGGGTCAGGGGCCGCAAATGGTCCATGGAGAACAGCCGCTTTATAAGCGGTACGGCCCATATCCTTCAGAGCATAGTGAACAGAAGGGTGGAGCAGAACTCCCTTGCCGGATCCTTCGCATCCCTTTCCGAGGTCCTGGATAACGTGGGCTCGTCGATCTATCTGAGATCCGTCGACAACGGCGGTCTCGTATTTGCGAATTCCACCATGAGGAGCGCCTTTGCAAGGGAACTTAAGGAAGACAGCCTTAAGGAGATATTTGAATCCAGGATCCCCGAGGGATCAAGGACAGGGTCCTACGAGTTCCTTTACGAAGAGAATTCCAGGTGGTATGAGGTTTATTATACTGAACTCATGTGGATGGGAGGGCA
Organism: Lachnospiraceae bacterium; assembly: GCA_016288705.1. Taxonomy (GTDB): domain Bacteria; phylum Bacillota; class Clostridia; order Lachnospirales; family Lachnospiraceae; genus JAEELB01. The sequence goes on from JAEELB010000111.1 coordinate 7,510, forward strand.
GAGAGTCATGCTCCTGTCCATCCATGAGATCACGGAAAAGAAGGAATATCAGAACCGGATCGAGCAGCAGGCCTACACCGATTTCCTGACGGGACTTTTCAACAGGATGTGCTGCGAGAGGGATCTTGCCCGCTTTGTGGACTACGCCAGATCCCACGGCGAGAGCGGGATACTCCTGTACTTTGATCTGGACGATTTCAAGCATATCAACGACGGGCTCGGGCATCAGTACGGAGACGCCCTGCTTCAGTCCATAGCCCATTCCCTCCGCAAGATACAGGGGATAAGGGACACCTGCTACAGGATGGGCGGCGATGAATTTGTGGTCATAATCCCGCCTTCGGAATTCAAGAGGGGCGAGGAGATCATCGATAATATCAGGGATGTGTTCCTGAAGCCATGGTTCCTCAAAGGGGCGGATTACTACTGCACCATGAGCATGGGCATCGTCAGGTTCCCGGAATTCGGCACGGAGGTCCAGGAGATCATCAGATGTGCCGATGTTGTGATGTACGACGCAAAGAGAAACGGCAAGAACAACATCGCCTGGTATTCGGGAAAGACCGCGGAGGAAGCCCCCACGGAGCGCCTCTCCATGGAGAAGTACATGAGGGAGGCCACCCTTCACGATATTTCCGAGTTCAAGGTATATTACCAGCCCATCACCGACATAAAGGTGCCCGGCTATAAGTGCACCGGAGCGGAAGCTCTCATCAGATGGAACAGCACGGAGCTGGGCTTTATCTCCCCCGCGGATTTTATCCCGCTGGCGGAGTATCTGGGGCTTATCAATCCAATAGGGCAGTACGTTCTTGAGCAGGCCTGTGAGACCTGCCGCAGATGGAATGAGAACGGACATCCCGATTACAAGGTGAATGTGAACCTGTCCGTGGTGCAGCTCCTTCAGGATGATATCGTCGATAAGATTAAGGAGACAATAAAGAAAACCGGCGTCAATCCCATGAACCTCACCCTTGAGGTCACGGAAAGCCTGGCGATAAACGATCTGGACAGGATGAAGAAGATCCTGGGGGAGATCAGGGAGACTGGAGCCAGGATCGCCCTTGACGATTTCGGCACCGGCTATTCTTCACTGAACCACATAAGGGAGATACCGCTGAACGTGATAAAGGTGGATCAGTCCTTTGTGAAGGATCTGGCCTGGGATACATATTCCCAGTCATTTATCAGGATGGTGGCCGAACTTGCGGAAAACCTGGACAAGAGGATCTGCGTCGAGGGGATCGAGACCAGAGGCCAGATAGAAGTGCTGAAGGATATGAATGTCCGTATGGTCCAGGGCTTTTATTTCGACAGGCCCATGCCTGCGGATGAGTTTGAGAAGAAATACGTATTGTCGGATAATCCTTACGAAAAGCAGCAGCAGGAGGAGGGGTTTATCGATTCCCAGGTGATGGAAGTGCACAATGTGAACGGGATCGAAAACAGCAAGGTGGAACGTCTTCTGTTGAATGAAGACGTGATGAATAACCTCGTATTGAGCCTTTCGGAGGATGAAGAGGCCGGCGTTCCCGTCCCCAGGGAAGGACCGGAAGCCACGGAAGACGACGGGAACGGGACTCAGAACAGGAAGGATGCAAGGAGCAGGGGACAGAAAAAGACCAGACAGAGAAAGGCGGTGAAACGGAATGACCCCAGTTGACATCAGAGAGGAACTTTCAGGAACAACCTACCCCGGAAGGGGAATGATCGCGGGACTGACTGCGGACGGCACCCATGCCGTCTGCGCTTATTTCATCATGGGAAGGAGCGAGAACAGCAGAAACCGCATTTTTGTGAAGGACGGAGCCGGGATCAGGACTGAGGCCTTCGATCCATCAAAGGTAAGAGATCCCAGCCTGATAATCTATTCCCCGGTGAGAGTGTGGGAGGACTGCACCATTATTTCCAACGGAGACCAGACAGACACCATCTATGACGGACTGAAGAACGGCTACTCCTTTCAGGCGTCCCTCAAGAGCCGTACCTTTGAGCCTGACGCCCCCAACTATACTCCCAGAATATCCTGCATGATGAGGATCAAGGACAGCGGAAAGCTCAAGTACCGCATGTCCATCATAAAGAGCGCCGACGGCGACCCTTCGGGAGTCATCCGCAGCACCTTTGTATATGAAAAACCTCTCAAAGGCGAGGGACGTTACCTCCACACATACATCGGCGACGGCAATCCCCTTCCCTCCTTTGAGGGAGAGCCCGTGAGAGTGAAGATAGACGACAGGTCGCTGGATGATTTCACCGACAGCATCTGGACGTCTCTCAACGAAGACAACAAGGTGTCGCTGTTTACCAGGTTCACGGATCTGAAGACCGGCACCGTTGATTCCAGGATCGTAAATAAGAACGAAAGGTGAGATAAACCTGTTCCGAACGGAGGGATGCTTTGAAAGAGATAGAACTGAAATACGGCTGTAATCCGAATCAGAAGCCTTCAAGGGTGTTCATGGCTGACGGGAGCGATCTCCCGGTAAATATCCTGAACGGGCGCCCGGGTTACATCAATTTTCTGGATGCGCTGAACGCGTGGCAGCTGGTAACGGAGCTTAAGGAGATGTCGGGTCTGCCTTCCGCAGCCTCCTTTAAGCATGTGTCCCCTGCGGGGGCCGCCATAGGTCTCCCTCTTGACGACACCATGAGGGAGGTGTTCAGAGTCGATCGTGACGCCCCGATGACTCCGCTTTCAAACGCCTACGCCAGGGCGAGAGGGGCGGACAGGATGAGCTCTTTCGGAGATTTCGCTGCCCTTTCGGATGTATGCGACAGGGAGACGGCCCTCCTTCTGAAGAAGGAAGTGTCCGACGGCGTCATCGCCCCGGGCTTCAGCGATGAAGCGCTGGAGATCCTCAAGGGAAAGAAGAAGGGCGCCTACAATGTCATCCGGATAGATCCCGCTTACAGACCTGCCCCGACGGAGGTAAAACAGGTCTTCGGAGTGTCTTTTGAGCAGGGACATAACGAGGTGAAGCTGGATAAAAGCGTTCTTTCAAATATCGTCACCGAAAATAAGGAGATGCCGGAGGACGCCGTGAGGGACCTTCTGATCTCCCTTATCACGCTGAAATACACCCAGAGTAATTCCGTATGCTACGCCTACAAAGGGCAGGCCATAGGGATCGGGGCAGGGCAGCAGAGCCGGATCCACTGCACGAGGCTTGCGGGCTCAAAGGCGGACAACTGGTTCCTCAGGCAGTCGCCTAAGGTATTGTCCCTCAGGTTCCTGGAGTCCATAGGGCGGGCTGACAGGGACAACGCCATTGACATCTATATGAGCGAGTTCGACGACGATGTGCTGGCCGACGGGAAGTGGCAGAATATATTCTCCGAGAAGCCCGAAAGATTTACTGCTGAGGAAAAGAGAGAATACCTGGACGGCATCACGGGGGTTTCCCTGGGGAGCGATGCCTTCTTCCCCTTCGGGGACAATATCGAAAGGGCCAGAAGGAGCGGCGTGTCGTACGTGGCGCAGCCGGGAGGCTCCATCAGGGACGACAACGTGATCGAAGCCTGCAACAGGTACGGGATGGTCATGGCCTTTACGGGGGTCAGGCTGTTCCATCACTGAGTCCTCAGGTCCGCCCACGGACCCGGGGACTGATACGGAAGATGTTCATTTACCTGCCGGTGAGACGAAAAACCGGGAGCGCCGGCAGCAGAACGCTAAGGAGAAGAAAATGAGCGAGGAGAGAGAGAGTAAAAACTTTATCGAGCAGGCCATAGACAAGGATCTGGCGGAGGGCGTTTACGACCACGTCCAGACCCGGTTTCCTCCGGAGCCCAACGGTTATCTGCACATAGGACATGCCAAGAGCATTCTCCTGAACTACGGCATAGCGCAGGAATACGGCGGGACCTTCAGCCTTCGCTTTGACGATACGAATCCCACAAAGGAAAAGGAGGAGTACGTCGAGTCCATCAAGGAGGACGTGAACTGGCTGGGAGCGGATTACGGAGACAGGCTGTATTTCGCCTCGGACTATTTCGACACCATGTACGAGGGGGCGGTAAAGCTCATAAAGAAAGGCAAAGCCTATATCTCGTCCCTCACTCCCGAACAGATGAAGGAATACAGGGGCACCCTTACGGAGCCCGGGAAGAACGATCCAGACAGGGACAGACCCGTGGAGGAGAACCTCCGGATCTTCACGGAGATGAAGGAGGGGAAATATCCCGACGGGGCTTACACCCTCAGGGCGAAGATAGACATGGCTTCCCCGAACATTAATATGAGGGATCCCATCATTTACAGGATAGCCCATCTGACCCATCACAATACCGGGGACAAGTGGTGCATCTATCCCATGTATGACTACGCCCATCCCATGGAGGACGCCATAGAGGGAGTGACCCATTCCCTCTGCACTCTGGAGTTTGAGGATCACAGGCCTCTCTACAACTGGTTCGTGGAAGAGGTGGGATTTGAACAGCCCCCGAGACAGATCGAATTTGCAAAGATGTACCTCACAAACGTTGTGACGGGAAAGAGATATATCAAGAAACTCGTTGAGGACGGCATAGTGGACGGCTGGGACGATCCGAGGCTCGTGTCCATCGCGGCTCTGAGGAGAAGGGGCTTTACCCCCGAAGCTCTGAAGCTCTTTGTGGACATCTCCGGAATTTCAAAGTCCAATTCCTCCGTGGATTACGCCCAGCTCGAATACTGCATCAGGGAGGACCTTAAGCCCAAGGACAGGAGGATCATGGCGGTCCTTGACCCGGTGAAACTCGTGATCGATAATTTCCCCGAAGGTCTGACCGAGGAGATAGAGATAGTGAACAACGTTGAAAATGAGTCTCTGGGTGTCAGGAAGGTTTCATTTTCAAGGGAACTGTACATCGAGAGGGAGGACTTCATGGAGGAGCCTCCGAAGAAGTATTTCCGGATGTTCCCCGGAAATGAAGTGAGACTTATGAACGCCTATTACGTGAAATGCACCGGTTGTGAGAAGGATGCTGAGGGGAATGTGACCCTCATCCACTGCACCTACGATCCGGAGACAAAGGGCGGAAACAGCCCCGACGGCAGGAAGGTCAAGGGGACCATCCACTGGGTGGACGCGGCCACCGCCTTCAGGGCCACGGTAAGGCTTTACGAGAATATCGTGGACGAGGAGAAGGGAGTCTACAACGAGGACGGAAGCCTGAACCTGAATCCCAATTCCCTGACTGTCCTTAAGGACTGCCGCATTGAAGCCTGCGTCAGGGATGCGAAGGCCTATGACAGCTTCCAGTTTGTGAGGAACGGTTATTACTGTGTGGATTCCAGGGATTCAAAGGAGGGAGAGCCTGTGTTCAACAGGATAGTGTCCCTGAAGTCCTCATTTGTACTTCCCGGGAATAATAAAAACCCGGCGTGACAGGGGATCCGCCTTTCTCCTGAGACCGGAGAGGGCGTCATTGCAGCACAGGAACCCCTGCCCGACGGGGGGTGAACATATCCGAAAAATCATTTCAGGAGGAATGAGTTATGGGAAACGACGATCATAACCTTCTCGGAGGGCTCGATTCACTGGGACTTGGCGGCCTGGATTCCATTGACCTCTTTGCCGACAATAAGGTCAAGGTACCCCAGAGTCACAAGAAGCCCGAGGCGCCCAAAAAAGAGGAGGTTAAGGAAGAGGATCTGGTGTTTGAAAAAAGCTACACCTGTCCCGCCTGTTCAAAGCCTTTCAAGAGCCTGACCGTGAGGACCGGGAAGGTAAAGGCGGTATCTCAGGACGTTGATCTCAGGTGGAAGTTCAAACAGCTGGACCCTTTGAAATATGATGTTGTCATGTGCCCGAACTGCGGCTGTGCGGCTCTTATCGGCGAGTTTCCCAGGATCACCGGCAAGCAGGCGAAGCTTATCAAAGAGAAGATCTCCGCGAGCTTCAAATCCCAGGATCCGCCCCATGGCAAACTGTCCTATGACGAAGCTCTCGCCAGATATAAGGTGGCGCTGGCAAACGCCGTGGTCCGCGGAGTGAAGGCCAGTGAGAAGGCTTTCATCTGTCTGAAGGCCGGCTGGCTCCTGCGGGGAAAGGCGGAAAGCCTCACCCCCGGAACTCCCGGATATGATGAGGAAAAGAAAAAGACCGGAGCGGAAGAGGATGCATTCCTCAAGAATGCCCTCGAGGGCTTTAAGAATGCAAGGGGGAGCGAGAGTTTTCCCATGTGCGGCATGGATGAGCATTCGGTGGATTACCTGATAGCTGCGCTTTCCTTCCGGTTCGGGGACTACGCCCTGGCCGAAAAGCTGATATCGGAGATACTTATGAGCCGCGTCGCCTCGGACCGCCTTAAGGAAAAGGCCAGGGACCTGCATGAGGACATAAGGGCAGCCAGGTGACCTGACGGAAAAAAGATCCGGACGACATAAGGGAAATGAGGAAAAGAAAAGGCCGGAGCGTGCGCTCCGGCCCTTTTAAGCTGCTTTCAGCGTTTACTTTTACGACTCGGTGTCGTCGAAGAGGTCCTCACCGTCAGAGATGGGGATGTCTACCTTTTCGCTGACATCTTCCGCTACGCTGTCGACTACCTTTTCTCCTTCGGTCTTGGAGGTCTTTACGTTGTCGGCGGCCTTTTTAACGGCTTCGATCCCGTCCTTCAGGACAGCCTTCGTGCCCTTCGCGATCTCCCCGGCCTTCTTCTCGAATTTCTTTCCTACCTTGGCGGCTTTTTCCTTGAGATCCGTAGTGGTGTCCGCCGCTGCGTCGGCTGCTTCGGCTGCTGCCTCTCCGGCAGCGTCCGCTGCCTTTTCGGCGCCTTCCCCGAGATTGACATAGGTGCGTTCCGCTTCGTCCTCGTCCAGGTCAAAGTCGTCAAAATCGTCTACGAACTCCGCTTCGTCCTTGGATCTCCTGTAATAGAAATACGCTGCCGCGCCGGCGGCTATCGTGGAAAATAAAACAAACTTGCTGAATTTCTTAGCCATAACGTCTCCTTTCGATCACCTTTGTCACGCGGCTCCTGCGTGCACGTTCATTATAATTCAAAAATTTTTCATAGACAAGCATCTTGCTTTAATTTTAATAAAAGAGTATTATTATGACTCTACAGGTCAATTTTATGGGGGATGACAGTATGAATGAAAAATTTTTTGATCTGGCTAAGGAAAAGCAGGACCGGATCATGAACGCCGCCATCAGCACTTTTGCCAGGAGAGGCTATAGATACGCCAGCACGGACGAGATGAAGACAAAGGCCGGGATAAGCAAAGGGCTGCTGTTCCACTATTTCGGGGACAAGGCCTCTCTGTACAGATATGTCTGCGAGTACAGCTCCAAGTATATGATGCTGGAGATGAGGCAGTTTCTCGGCGATCAGACTCTGCCCTATTTCGATATGCTGCTTGTAAGGGAGGAGGCCTTCGGGGATATAGTCAAAAACTATCCCAGCATGCCCGTGTTCCTTGACAGCATCAGGGAGGAGGACGACCCTGAAGCCCTGGAGATATCCGATGGCTCCGTATCTGAGTACCGCAGATTCATGGACGATCTGAAAAACAGATCCCTGGAGACCCTTGAAATGGGCTCTGAGGAGAAAGCCATCATGGACAGGATGCTGGATTATACCCTTCAGAGGCTGAGGAGAGAGTCCTATATCCGCGGTGAACAGGACAGGGATTCCCTTAAGGAGGCGGCCGTAAACTGCATCCGGTATGTGAAAAAAACGGTGATCGGATGAAAGGGAAGAAGATCCTCAGGGATTATGAGCAAAAGAAAGAACGGGTGATCAGAAGGAGTGGTGTCCTCATGCCTCTGGCTTCACTCCCGGGTCCCTTCGGCATAGGATGTTTTTCCGGACATGCTTACGCTTTTGTGGATTTTCTGGAGAAGGCCGGACAGTCAGCATGGCAGATCCTGCCTCTCGGACCTTTGAGTTACGGGGACTCCCCTTACCAGAGCTTCTCAACCTTTGCAGGGAACCCTTATTTCATCGATCCGGAGACCCTGGTGGAGGAGGGGCTCCTGAAAGAGCAGGAGTGCCGGTCCTTTGATTTCGGCAGCGATCCCGAATGTACGGATTATGAAAAGCTGTACAGAAACAGGTTCAGACTCTTAAAGATCGCCCATAACAGGTTTAAACCCGGTGAGGAATACGATCGCTTCATAAAGGATAACCGTTTCTGGCTGGATGATTATGTCCTTTTCATGTCCCTTAAGGATTCAATGAACGGGATCCCCCTCTCGGACTGGCCGGAAGACATCAGGCTTCGCAAAGAAGCAGCCATGGCCGGGGCGAGGCGGATCCATGAGAATGACATGGAGTTTTACCGTTTCCAGCAGTATGAATTCTTCCGGCAGTGGAAAAAACTCAAGGATTACGCCAACGGAAAGGGTATACAGATCATAGGGGATCTGCCTATCTACGTCGCTTACGATTCGGCGGATGTGTGGGCGAATCCCTCACTGTTCCAGATGGAACCCGAACTGATCCCCACATGCGTGGCCGGCTGTCCCCCGGATTTTTTCTCCACTACGGGCCAGCTTTGGGGAAATCCGCTGTATGAATGGGACCGCCACATTGAAACAGGGTACAGCTGGTGGATCGAAAGGATAAGACAGTGCTTCGAAATGTATGATGTCCTCAGGATCGACCACTTCAGAGCGTTTGCCGGCTACTACTCGATCCCCTTCGGCTCGGAGACCGCAGAGAACGGGAACTGGATCAAGGGACCGGGATACCAGATGTTTTCTGCCGTGAGGGAAAGCCTCGGAAATAAACCCATAATAGCCGAGAATCTGGGGTTCATCACTCCCGATGTGGATGAGCTTTTGGTGAAGTGCGGTTTCCCCGGCATGAAGGTGCTGCAGTTTGCTTTTGATCCCTGGGATGATAAAGGGGCTTCGGAATACCTTCCCCACAACTACGAGAGAAACTCCGTGGTCTACACCGGAACCCACGATAATGACACCACTGTCGGCTGGTATGCTTCCCTGAAAAATGACGAAAAGAAAAAAGTCCGCACCTATCTCAGGGTAAAGGATCGTTCGGGAGTGTGCGCGGGAATGATACACATCGCCATGGGCTCGGTTTCCGAACTCAGCGTGATACCGATCCAGGACTGGCTTGAACTTGGGAGTGAAGCCCGCATAAACATACCCTCTACTCTGGGCGGGAACTGGTGCTGGAGGATGAAGGAGGATGCCCTGACCGACAGCCTTGCCCTCCGGATCCGTGAAATGACCGCGCGCTACGGGAGGCTCGCCTGAGGCCCGTTTTCGCTCATGTTTGAGTTGTGGTAACGGGGATCCTCGGATACATCCCGGAGAAACCAGTCCTCCATGATGTAGGCGTCCGCGGTTTCCTTGTCGGGAAATTCCACCTCTGCCAGTACCAGGGGAGAAAAGGGTTCGTCAAAAACGTCCAGTTCCACCTTCAGAGACAGGCCCTCTGCGGGTATAAAGCCCTCCGTGAAACGGGGCTTTTCCAGCGGGATCAGGTACCGGGTTTTCTTTATGACGTATCCCTCGACTTTGTTTTTGAGCTTTTCGTAGGCTTCGGCGCTCATGGGGAGATTCAACTCCTGCCTGGAGATGAGGCCCCTTCCCTTGCAGGTCAGGTATCGGGCTTCGTCTTCCCGCCGGATGCGGATCACCGGGTCCGTGCAGATATATCCCTGCTCTATGGCGTGATGACTGCAGCTCTCCAGATCTTCCGGCAGTTCTCTTATCAGGTATTTTCTCTCCGTTTCCATATGCCGTTCTCCTTCGTGAAAACGCTCAAAACACTCTTGATAAAATGTAGCTTCCTGTGCTATTATACCATAGTTATTTTTGGAAGGAATGTATTTCGCCCGAAATGCAAAGCGGCCTTTGCCGCCGTCCGAGCTCATTAGGGTGGAGATCAGGAGGAAGGACAGTATGAGCTGCAGTGTTGAAAAGCTTGAAGGGAGCATGGCGCTCCTCACCATAGAGCTCCCCGCCGAGGAGCTTGAGAAGGCCATTCAGAAGGAATATCTGAAACTGAGGGGCAGGATAAACGTACCGGGATTCAGAAAGGGCAAGGTTCCCAGAAACGTCATCGAAAAGATCTACGGACCCGAGATGTTCTACGACGGGGCTTACAGGGATCTGGTAAACGGAAATTACCACAAGGAGATCGAATCCATAGATGAAGAGGTCGTGTCCGAGCCCGAGATAGACGTTACCCAGCTCGAAAAGGGAAAGCCTTTCATCTTTACCGCTAAGGTCGCTCTCAAGCCTGAATCCACCCTTAAGCAGTACAAGGGCCTCAAGGTTCCCGCGTCCGACCGCACGGTGACGGACGAGGAAGTGGAGGAGCACATCCTTTCCGAACGCAAGAAGAATGCGGAAAAGAATGAGGTGACCCGCCCCGTTCAGGATACTGACGAGATCACACTCGATTTTGAAGGCTTCGTGGACGGGAAGGCTTTCGAAGGAGGAAAAGGCGAAGGCTTCAGGCTTGTGATCGGCAGCGGCACCTTTATCCCCGGCTTTGAAGACCAGCTCATCGGAGCGGAGCCCGGCGTGGAAAAGGATGTAAATGTGACTTTCCCCGAGGATTATCACGAGAAGAGTCTGGCGGGAAAGGAAGCCCTGTTTAAATGCACCGTAAAGACGATCCATGAGGTCATTCTCCCCGAGGCGGATGATGAATTTGCTTCCGACGTCTCCGACTTTGAGACCATGGAAGAGTACAGGAAAGACGTCAGGGAAAAGCTCGAAAAGAGAAAGAACGAAGAGGCCGACAGCGAGAAGATGGAGAACGCCCTTAAGGAACTGGCAAAGAACCTTGAGGTGGAGATACCCGGCCCCATGCTTGAGAGCGAAGAGAGGGGAATGCTCGAGGAATATGAGCAGCAGCTTTATTTCCAGGGCTTATCTCTGGATCAGTTCCTTAAAAACACCGGGCGCAGCAGGGAGAGCATGATGCAGCAGATGGAGCCCGATGCCGAGGAGAGGATCAAGAGCCGCCTTGCGCTGGAGCATGTGGTGGAAGAGGAAAACATAGACCTTACGGACGAGGAGTTCGATGAGGAGATGAAAAAGACTGCCGACATGTACGGCATTGATCTTGACAAGTTTAAAGAACGTTTCACCGAAAAGGAACTGGAGATCCGTAAGAAGGATATGAAGCTCAGGAAGGCTGCCGAATACGTTGCCTCCCAGGCTGATGAGATAGATGAGTGAACCCCTTCGGTCATGAGAGACCGTGTTCCGAAGAGGACATGCTGAAGAGACAAAACGGAGGATGAAATGGCGCTTATCCCTTATGTAATAGAACAGACAAGCCGCGGAGAGAGATCTTACGATATATATTCCAGACTTCTGGAAGACCGCATTATATTCCTGGGACAGGAGGTGGACGATGCGCTGGCCAGTACTGTCGTGGCTCAGCTGTTATTCCTGGAAGCTCAGGATCCGGACAAGGATATCCATCTCTACATCAACAGCCCCGGAGGTTCGGTGACTGCCGGTATGGCCATCTACGACACCATGCAGTTCGTGAAGTGCGACGTGTCCACCATCTGCATCGGAATGGCTGCCAGCATGGGAGCTTTTCTCCTTGCGGGCGGAGCGAAGGGAAAGCGCATGGCGCTGCCCAATGCGGAGATAATGATCCATCAGCCCTCCGGCGGGAGCCAGGGTCAGGCTACGGAGATGGAGATAGCCGCAAAGCACATCATCGCCACAAAGGAAAAACTCAACAGGATCCTTTCCGAGAATACCGGACGCCCCATTGAAGAGGTGGCCAAAGACACTGACAGGGACAACTGGAAAACCGCCGAAGAAGCCAGGGAATACGGCATCATCGACATGGTGGTGAAGTCCCGCGTCGAAACGGAAAAAGAAAAGAAAGAGGAAAAATAATAACAATGGCATCACATTTTTTTGACGATCAGGTCAGATGCTCTTTCTGCGGAAAGAGCCAGAGCCAGGTCAATAAACTCATAGCCGGCCCCGGAGGAGTATATATCTGCGACTCCTGCGTGGAGGTCTGTGAGGAGATGATCGCGGATGAAGAGGAGGATCAGGATTTTCTCGGGGACATGGAGGGGGACTCCACTCCGGAGATAAATCTTCTGAAGCCTGTCCAGATCAAGAAGTTTTTGGACGACTACGTGATCGGTCAGGAGGAGGCCAAGAAGGTCCTGTCCGTGGCTGTATACAATCACTACAAGAGAGTGATGATGCCCGAAGACAAGAGCGGAGTTGAACTGCAGAAGTCAAACGTCCTTATGATCGGACCTACCGGCACCGGAAAGACCTACTGCGCCCAGACTCTGGCAAAGATACTGGGAGTGCCTTTCGCCATCGCAGACGCCACTACTCTGACAGAGGCGGGCTATGTGGGCGAGGACGTGGAGAACATCCTTCTGAAACTCATACAGGCGGCGGATTTCGACGTAAAGAAGGCCCAGTACGGGATAGTGTACATCGATGAGATAGACAAGATCACTAAGAAGAGCGAGAACGTATCCATCACCCGCGATGTGTCGGGTGAGGGCGTGCAGCAGGCTCTTCTGAAGATAGTGGAGGGAACAGTGGCCAACGTTCCTCCTCAGGGAGGCCGCAAGCATCCTCATCAGGAGCTTATCCAGATAGATACCTCCAACATACTGTTCATATGCGGCGGAGCCTTCGACGGTCTGGAAAAGATCGTGGAGTCCAGGCTGGACCGCAGCTCCATAGGCTTTACCGGCGAAGTGGAGAGTAAGGCCGAGCACGAGGTGGGTGAGATCATTAAGGAAGTCGCAAGTCAGGATCTGGTGAAGTTCGGCCTGATACCCGAGTTCATCGGCAGACTTCCCGTGGTGGTCACCATGGACGAACTGGACAGGGACGCTCTTGTAAGGATCTTAAGGGAACCCAGGAATGCGCTTATCAAGCAGTATCAGAAGCTTTTCACATATGATGAGGTGAGGCTCGAGTTTGAGGATGATGCCGTGGAAGCCATAGCGGACAAGGCTGTGGAAATGAAGACAGGCGCCCGGGGTCTCAGATCCATCATGGAAAAGGTGATGATGGACGAGATGTACAGGATACCTTCGGATGATACCATTGCGAAGTGCATCATCACAAAGGGCGCTGTACAGGGAGAGAGCCGTCCGAAGATCGTGAGCAGAGAAGATTCCCTGAGGGAGGATCTGATCCCCAGGAATAAATCAAAGGCAAAACCCAAGCGTTCGGCCTGAGGCATGATCCATGAATGAAGAATATCCGGTTATAACTACCAGAGGTCTGACAATACTTCCCGGCATGCTGGTCCATTTTGATGTGAGCCGTCCGAGGACGGTGGCCGCCGGGACTGCCGCCATGGAGGGCGGAAGTCTCCTGGTGTGCGTCGCCCAAAAGGACGCAGGGGAGACGGATCCCGATGTAAACGACCTGTATTCCACAGGTTGTCTCACCACGGTAAAACAGATAATAAAGCTTCCGGGCGGAGCGGCCCGGTTCCTGGTCCGGGGAATGGAGAGGGTGCGCATAAGGGAATATCTCGGCACCGATCCGTATCTGACCGCGGAGATAAGGACCTTCACGCCGCTGGAGGTCAGGGGGGATCTGTCCGAAGAATCGGAGACTGCCATGCTCCGGACTCTGAGACAGGTCTTCGAGAGCTATTCCGAGGCGTTCCCCAAGGTGGGACAGAGCCTTGAGACCAAGGTCAGTGAAAATGACGACCTGGGTTCCCTCATCGACGAGATCGCGGCGAACATCCCGGTAAGCTTTGAAAATAAGCAGAGAGTCCTTGATGCGGTGGAACTGGGCGACAGGTTCGATGTGATCACCGGGATCCTGGCAAATGAGACCGACGTGGCAAAGATCAGGAACAGCCTGAGCGACGGTATCAGGTCCAGGATAGACAAGAACCAGAGGGATTACATACTGAGGGAGCAGTTGGGATACATCCGTCACGAGCTGGGGGATGACGAGCAGAGCGATTCCGAGCATTACAGGTCGGAGCTGGAAAAGCTTGACGCACCTCAGGAAGTGAAGGACGCGATAGAAAAACAGATATCCAGATTCGAGAGGCTCGGGTACAGTTATTCCCAGGAAGCCCAGGTGGAGAGGGGATATATTGAGACCCTGCTGGAGATGCCCTGGAACAGGGTGTCGGAAGACAACAGCGACATAAAGAACGCCGAAAGGATACTGAACGAAGATCATTACGGCCTTGAAAAGGTGAAGGAGAGGATCATAGGCTTCCTTGCGGTAAGGGCGCTGAAGGCCCGGGAGGATGCCGGGAGGGAGGATGACCCTGAGGGAAGAGAGAGAGAACGGGTCCAGAGCCCGGTCATCTGTCTGGTCGGGCCTCCCGGAACCGGTAAGACTTCCATCGGAAGGAGCATTGCCAGAGCCCTCGGAAAGAAGTACGCCAGGATCAGTCTGGGCGGAGTCAGGGATGAAGCGGAGATAAGAGGCCACCGCCGCACCTATGTGGGGGCAATGCCCGGCCGCATCGTCCAGGCCATAAAGAATGCGGGAACCTCCAACCCTCTCATAGTCCTTGACGAGGTGGACAAGACCGGAAAGGATTACAGGGGGGATGTGTCCGCCGCTCTTTTGGAAGTCCTTGACGCGGATCAGAACACCAGATTTGCGGATCACTACATCGAGATACCCATCGACCTGTCAGGGGTGCTGTTCATAGCTACTGCCAATTCAATGGCCGATATCCCGGGTCCCCTTCTGGACCGCATGGAAGTGATAGAGGTCACAAGCTATACCGAAAATGAAAAATACCATATCGCCTGCGAGCATCTGATACCCAAGCAGCTGGAGAAGAACGGGCTCACGGGCAGGCTTAAGTTTACCGACGGAGCGGTAAAGAAGATCATCTCCTCCTATACGAAGGAGGCCGGGGTCAGAAGGCTTGAGCGCACCATAGGAGAGGCCTGCAGGAGCGTTGCAAAGGAGATCCTGGAGAACGGGGATGAAGGACAGACGGTGACCGTCAGGAGTCCCGACCTCAAAAAATATCTCGGCAAGGTCAGATATATACCCGAGAAGGCCGAAAATAAAGACGAAGCGGGAGTGGTGACGGGGCTGGCCTGGACCAGCGTCGGAGGCAGCATCCTCAAGACTGAGGTGGTGCTCATGCCCGGTAAGGGCGAACTCATGCTCACCGGTCAGATGGGGGACGTGATGAAGGAATCCGCCCGTACCGCCCTGAGTTTTGTCAGGTCCGTGGCCTCCGATTACGATGTGCAGCCTTCCGCTTTCAAGAAGAACGATATCCATCTGCATATCCCCGAGGGAGCCGTTCCCAAGGACGGACCTTCCGCCGGCATCACCATGGCCTGCGCCCTCATGTCCGTATTTTCCGACAGGCCTGTCAGGAGCGATACGGCCATGACCGGAGAGATCACCCTGAGGGGAAAGGTGCTTCCCATAGGGGGCCTTAAGGAAAAGCTTCTGGCCGCAAATAAGGCCGGCATCAGGAGAGTCCTGATCCCTGAGGAGAATAAAAAGGATATAGAGGAGATATCCCCGGAGATACTTGGGGATATGGATCTTATTTTCGTGAGCGACATGAAGGAAGTGCTGAAGGAATGCTTGCGATAAAGTCCGCTGAGCTTTACCGGGTCACAGGGGACGGGAACGCCATGAAGAGACATCTCTTTCCCGAGGTGGTGTTTGCCGGCAAGAGCAATGTGGGAAAATCGAGCCTGATAAACAGCCTGCTCAACAGGAAGAGCCTTGCGAAGACCAGCCAGACTCCCGGTAAGACCAGGACAGTGAATTATTATCTGGTAAACGGATCGTTCTTATTTGTGGATCTGCCGGGTTACGGCTACGCCTCGGTGGGTGAGAAGACCAGGAGCCTCCTTGGCAGGATCGCCGAGGAATATCTGGACACCACGGACAGGATATGTCTCATGCTCCTCCTCATCGATTCCAGGCATCCTCCGGGAAAGAACGACCTGCAGATGCTGGACTGGATCCGCAAAATGAACATTGAACCCTTCGTGGTCGCTACCAAGTCGGACAAGCTCAACAGATCCGAATATGAAAAGTCCAGGAGGAACCTGTTAAAGTCCCTGGAGCTTACGGACAGGAATCTCATCATGTACTCCTCCGCCACCGGTGCGGGAAGGGAGGAGCTTCTGGGTCTTATTGACAGATCCGTGCACAATTGAGTGAAAATATGCAAGTTGGTCCCGGAGACGGTTTCCGCTTGCGGAAAGGCGCCCCGCGCGGGCTGCGGAAAGGATCATTATGGCACGTGTAAATGAAAACTATCTGAAACTGAGGGGCAGCTACCTGTTCAGCACTATTTCAAAAAAAGTGGAGGAGTACAGGAAGGCTCATCCCGAAGAGGCGGGGGAGATCATAAGGCTCGGCATAGGAGACGTGACCGAACCCCTTACTCCGACGGTAATTAAGGCTCTCCACGGCGCTGTGGACGAGATGGGAAATAAGGACACCTTCCGCGGCTATGCGCCGGATCTGGGATATGATTTCCTGAGGAAGGCCGTTTCCGACGAGTACTCGGAGAGAGGCTGCAGCATAGAGCCCGGAGAGATATTTGTGTCCGACGGGGCAAAATCCGATACGGGAAATATACAGGAGATCTTTGCCGCGGATTCCGTGGTGGCCATATGCGATCCCGTATATCCCGTTTACGCCGACACGAACGTCATGGCCGGGAGAGCAGGGACCTACGATGAAGAGACCGGCAGATGGGACGGGATCATCTATATGCCCTGCGTCAGGGAGAACGGATTTGTCCCGGAACTTCCCGAAAAGACGCCTGACATCATCTACCTCTGCAGCCCCAACAACCCTACGGGAACTGCCCTGAACAGAAAGGAACTGAAGGTTTGGGTGGATTACGCCCTGGAGCATGAGAGCGTGATCCTTTTCGACGCAGCCTACGAGGCCTATATCACCGAGGAAGATATCCCTCACAGCATATATGAGATCGAAGGCGCAAAGAAGTGCGCCATAGAGTTCAGGTCATTCTCAAAGAACGCGGGCTTTACCGGAGTGAGACTGGGCTTCACGGTGGTGCCCGGGGAACTCGTTATTTCCGGCACCGCTCTCAATTCCCTGTGGGCCAGGCGGCATGGCACGAAGTACAACGGGGCTCCCTATATACAGCAGAGGGCAGGGGAGGCGGTCTTTTCTCCCGAAGGCAGAAAAGAGACAAAAGCCCTTGTGGATCATTATCTCGGAAACGCCCGGATCATTTACGACGGTCTTAAGGAAGCGGGGTATGAGGTGTACGGCGGAGTGAATTCTCCCTACATCTGGCTCAGAACGCCGGGGTCCATGACCAGCTGGGAGTTCTTTGAAAAACTGCTGAATGAGTACAGGATAGTGGGCACCCCGGGTTCCGGTTTCGGACCTTCGGGCGAACACTACTTCCGTCTCACCGCCTTCGGAACCCGCGAGAATGCGCTGAAGGCGGTAGAGAGGCTTAAAAAAGGCTGAGGTGTCTTACTGTTCGTCAGGCACGGATGAAATATCGGAACTGTCCGGTCCGGCTTCGGGGTCACTCCCGGAGCCGGATCTTTCCGTATTGCTGTTTTGAACCGACGACGTATCGGAACTGCCCGAAGTGGAAGTGCCCGAAGCTCCCTGCTGCTGGGGCGCGTCCTGGGTCTGAGGGGTCACCGCCGGCTGCTGTGAACCGGGATCCTCAGGCTGCTCGGGAGTCTCCGAAGGTATTTCGGGCTCAACGGGAACCACAGGCGGTTCCACGGGTATTACCGGCTGGATCACAGGGGGAACGGTAGGCGTCTCGGGGGTGTCTCCGCCTGCAGCCGGGGCGGCCGGAACTGCGGTCTCTTCGGTGGCAGCAGGCTCCTCCGCCGCTGCGGGTACCTCTGCGGCCTCATTTCCTCCGGAAGTCACGCCGGCTTCTTCATTTCCGGCGGATACGGTCTCATTCTGCGCCAGGGTCTCCTCTGCGGCCTTCTTTTCTTCGGTCTTCTTTTTCTTCGGCTTTTTCTTTGAAGGCTTGGGAGTTTCGGCAGGTTTTTCCTCCTGCTGGGCGGGCTTCTCCTCCGAAACCGACGCCGGGGCGGCTGTCACGGCCGCGGGGGCAGGGCTTTCCTTTGCCTTCATTATCTCTGCCACGGGCTTTTTCAGCCACTCGTCTTCATTTATGGGCAATGCTCCGGTGGAATTCTGGAGCTCCTTTACCAGGGTCAGTTTTCCGGGGCTCACATTCTTTTCCTTTGCTTCCTTGCGGACTTCCTTCGGAACTTCGACCGCAACGGGTGAAACGGAAACAGCTTCCCCCTGCTCGTCGCTCCATTCGCTCATGGTGTCTGCCACGTTCCTGGAAACGCTGGTGTTCTTCGGGAGAGGGCTGGACACGGTGTAGACCACCGTCGTGTCTTCGCCTATGTATCCGTTGTCCCTGAGGGAGTCCAGGGTCATGCGCATGGCGGTGTTTATATTCTTCCCTTTGAGAGCCATGCCCTCCGTGATCGCAGCTCCGTCGTCGTTGAATGCGTGGGAGGACAGCACTCTGTCAAAGATGTTGAGCCTGTACTCCACCGAGGGATTGATGTCGATGTCCACGCTGGTGCAGGGCACGGAATAGATGCCGAAGCCTGCAAGGGTCAGCGCCGTTACGAAGAACAGGGCTGCCACCGACTGATGCCTTGCCGCAAAAGCGGAAACTCTGTTTATGACCCTGCCGAAGCGGCTCTTTTCCGACGGTATCAGATCCTTGCGATCTATCACGTCTCCGGGTTTGAAACCCAGGTCCGGGATGAGCCTCACGGTGCCGTCGTCCATAAGCACTGCCGCTTTTCCGGATCTTATTTCCAATACTGCTGCTTTCATCTCTTTTCCTCTTGATCTGTATTTTTACCGGTTTCGTCCGATTCGGTGAGCTTTCCTCCGGCTTTTACGCCTGTCGACAGGAAATACTCCGCCAGTCCCGGATATTCGTCCGTTCTGAGTATGACAGCTGCTGCGATCAGGTAGTTCCTGTGCCTTTCCAGGATCTTTCCCTTTTCTCCCGATCTTTTGATGAGTTCTCCCGCCGGGAGTTTTTTCTTCTTTATCAGTTCGTCCACAATGGGCGGAGGCGTGAAGAACGCTCTCAGCACTTTTGCGCAGCTGGCTTTCGTCTTCGTCGATTTGGGCGAGCTTGCCGCCAGATCGAAAAATGAAAACCCGTATTCCTTAAGCTCCGCCTGCACGGCCTCTATCTCGAGAGCCAGCGGGCTTTCGTAGGTCACGGAGGCTCTTTCCTGAACCTCCAGCTGCTCGGAAAGGTTACCCTCCTGATCGTCCAGGTCCCCGTCGAAGGCTCCGGGCTGGACCGGAAATTCGCTTCGGGATCTGGCTGTTGACCTGTAGTGATCGGTGAGAGCATTTCTGATCACCACGGAGGCGTACGGCCAGAATGTCCCCTTCTCCTCCGAATGGGTGTCCAGAGCCCTGGAAGTAGCCGAGAGCGC
>JAEELB010000112.1 GCA_016288705.1 Lachnospiraceae bacterium
AAAAAAACAGAGCAGAAAAAAGGAGGGATTTATCATGGCAAAAGCACTGGTAGCGTTTTTCTCGGCAAGCGGGGTTACAAAGAAGCTTGCATTGAATCTGGCGGATGCCATAGGGGCGGATCTCTTTGAGATCGTTCCCGAGAAGCTTTACACGGACGAGGATCTGAACTGGCAGAATTCAAACAGCCGCAGCTCCGTTGAAATGAACGATCGTACCTGCAGGCCTTCGACCGTATCAAAAGTGGAGAATATGGCACAATATTCAGTCGTATTTCTTGGCTTCCCGGTCTGGTGGTACCGCGAACCCTCGATCATAGATACCTTTGCTGAAAGCTATGATTTTAGCGGGAAGACAATTGTTCCGTTTGCCACATCCGGTTCCAGCGGGATTGGTGATTCCGGAAAGAACCTGGCCGGGATCGCAAAGGGGGCAAAGGTCGAGGAAGGCAGGCGTTTTCAGGCAAATGCTTCTGCAGACGAGCTGAAGGAATGGGCAAGGGCCTGGCTGTAAGAAAGCAAGGAGGGATTGACAGAATTCGGAAAAGGCAAATGCAGCAGTGTTTTCGCAGTTATTACCATCACATTACCGGAGCTGACAGGGATATATGTTATTCTACGTAGAGGTGAAGGCAGGATATGAACGGGCAAAAGATCGCCGTAGTGACCGGCGGTGCAAACGGAATTGGCAAGTGTATTGCAGATGAATTCAGGAAACAGGGCGTAAAGATCTACGTGATCGATAAAGCAGAAGGAGACCATTTTGTAGGCGATATATCAGATAAAGAAGTTCTGGAAGCGTTTGCGAAGACGGTTATTCAGGAAAGTGACGGTATCGATTATCTGATCAATAATGCACTGCCTCTGATGAAGGGGATTGATGAATGCAGCTACGAAGAGTTTCAGTATGCTCTGGCAGTAGGGGTAACAGCGCCCTTTTATCTTGCAAAGCTGTTTGCTCCATATTTTCGTGCCGGAGCTTCGATCATTAATATTTCCTCTTCCAGGGATCGTATGAGCCAGCCACAGACGGAGAGCTATACGGCGGCCAAGGGAGGGATATCAGCCCTTACCCATGCACTTGCCGTTAGTTTTGCAGGAAGAGTTCGTGTAAATTCAATATCGCCGGGCTGGATCGATACGGAATATAAGGCATATGAAGGACCGGATGCGTGGCAGCAGCCGGCAGGCCGGGTAGGAAATCCGATGGATATAGCAAATACGGTGATGTTCCTTTGTTCTGATAAGGCAGGATTTATTACGGGGGAGAATATCTGCGTTGACGGAGGGATGACAAAGCAAATGATCTATCATGAAGACCATGGATGGATTTATGCGCCGGATGAGGGATTCTGATGTTTTAGAAAGATATGTGGAACGAGGGGGACGGTTCCTCGTTCCGGTTTAAAAGCGTTAAATCATGGAACGAGGAACCGTCCCCCTCGTTCCATGGCTTTTGAGGGCGATCCTACCATAAAATTGTTAGACTTTTGCCGTTGTATGGTGTATTGTAATAAGGTATCCGGTCAGGGATGCGCACATTTTGATACCTGAGCAAAAGGAAGGGCACATGGACAGCAAAAGTAAAAGCACTTCACAAAGCAACTCTTCGGACACGCCGCAGCTTGGAAAGGTAGTCACCGTTCAGATCGTTACGATGCTGATCGCAGTAATCTCCATGCTGATCGATGGCATGATGACAGGAGCGTTTCTTGGGGACGACTGTCTCGCGGCATACGGGCTTACAAACCCGGTCAACATGCTGCTGGTAGCTCTGGGCGGACTTCTCGCGTCCGGCGCCCAGGTCATGGGAGGCAGGTTTGCAGGCAGAAATGATGAGGAAGGACTCAACCGTGTCCTGACAACATCTGTTATATTCGGATTTGCCGGAGGCCTTACGGTTTCAATCCTGATCTCACTGTTTATCCATCCGCTGTGCGTGGCTCTGGGCGCTGCCGCGGAGCCGATGACATCTCTTACGGCGCAGTATCTGCAGGGAATCGTTTTCTGTCTGCCTGCGCTGGTTATCGGCCAGGTCATTCCGAGCTTCCTGCAGATGAAAAACTGCCGCCGGCAGATCATTATAGCCGCGTTTGCACAGATCGCGGCGGATGTGCTGTTAGACTACCTGAATGGCACCGTGTTCCACGGCGGATTGTGGGGAATGGCGATGGCGACGGTTATCAGCTGTTATCTGTATGTTATCCTCCTGCTTACGCCCACATATATGCGCGCGGGGTACCGGTTTTCATTCAGGTACTTTTCCTTTGCCATGCTGGGGAGTATCTGCCGTTACGGGCTGCTGTATCTGGTTTACAAGGTTTCCGTAGCGCTCATGAGCCTGTTTTTGAACCGCGAGCTATCGTCGCATGGGGGGCTTGAGTATCTCACAGCCAACTCCATCATTTTCTCCATTGAGCTTATCATCGGGGCATTCCCCTCAGGCTTTGGCAGCACCACATCCATGCTGATCGGGGTCGAGAAAGGGCAGCGCGGCGAACGGGCGGCAGCACAGCTTTGCCTGCGGATCGTGAAGCTGTCGGTGATCGTCAACATCATCCAGACTGTGCTTGTCTTTTTGTTTGCAAGACCGCTCGTGACAATGTTTTCTCCGGAAACAGCGGAGGTTACAGAGCTTGCCGCGTGGGGGCTGAGGCTCTATGTGCTGTCCGTGCTTCCGAACACCGTTAATTATATCGTTCGAAACTATGAACAGAATATGGATCATACGGCGTCGGCATATCTTATCTGCCTTATGAACCACATTGTATTGCCTCTGGCGGCGGGACTGGTGCTGGCTGCCGCAGCGCCGATCCGTTATATCTGGCTTTGCTTTGCAATCGGGCAGGGGCTATGCCTGATCATTACCCGGTTTACGGTAAATAAAAAAATCGCTCTGAAGGAGACACACTGATGGAAAATAGATATCCCGGATTTGAGGAATACTCGAGGGGGCTTAGTACAGCTTTCGAAAAGCATTCCGGGCAGATCGCCATCCTCTGCCTGATGAAAAATCACAGCGTATGGAAAATATCATTCGGCGTCCTTCTGCGCTACATACAGGATTTCGGGAAGATGAAAAAGCGCATGGGCCTGCGGGACGGAGACCGGGTCCTGGTACTGGCGGATACCACGGTGGACGCCTTTGTTACATTTCTTGTCCTGTCGGCTAATCATCTCACTGCTGTCATGGCGGACGCCGCGATCCCTGACGAGGAGCTTCTGCCGCTGATAGAGAGCTGCCAGGTAAGCGCGATCTACGCGGATATGAAAAACTCCGAGAAAATGCTGAAAACACAGAACGCGCCCATCCTTCTGACGTATGGGCTCAAATCCTGCGGCAGGCTTCTGTCCGGGGCGAGAGGTCCCGTGGACAAAGGCAAGCCCACGCCGGATTCCGTGGCGATCCTGTTTTCTTCAGGTACCACAGCACAGCGGAAATGTGTGGAACTGTCTCACACCTCCGTCCTGATCACACACCGAAAGATCAGGGAAAAAGGAGTCATGTATTCCCATGTTCCGGGGCGTCCGATGCTGGAGGTGTTCCCGATGAGCCATGTATCGGGATTGTTTTCGGCGTTTACGCTTCTGTATGAGGGCATGAGTATCGCGACCGTTGAGATGCTTTCCGCCGATACAATTTTAGAGGCGTTCAAACAATTCAAGCCCATGGCCTTCGGTATGGTGCCAAGGGTCAATGATATGTTCATCGGAAAGTTTGAGGATGAACTGAAGAAAAGACATCTTTTTGGGATCTATTCGTTCCTCTCCAAAAGGGCGGAGGCATCCATACGGCGGACGGGGAAACTCACCGGGGCACGCAGGATCATGGCGCCGTTTCGGAGCCTTCTGTACAACGGGAATTTCAGCTGCCTGTTCTCCGGCGGAGCTTCCGGAACGCCTCATACCGCTGAAGCGATACAGAATATGGGCATCGCTTACCTGGATCTATTCGCGTCCACGGAATGCGGCGTTTATATCGCGGCCACGCAGCCGGGAGACGTGAACGGAATCGGATCAGTGGGAAACATCCGCAACGATCCATATACGAAAACGATCATACACGCGCCTGACGATGACGGGATTGGCGAGATCTATGTGAAGACGGATCAGATCATGAACGGGTATTTCAGGGATGAAGATAAGACGGAAGATTCCTTTGACGGGGAATACTTCAAAACCGGTGACCTTGGGAGGATCGATGAGAAAGGTTATCTGTATATCACCGGCCGCATCAAGGAGAGCATCCTTATGCCGAACGGCGCCAAGGTAGCCCCGGCGGACATGGAGCGTCTGCTCGAGCCGGTCATGCCGACAGACGTAAATTATGCCATCGCAGGCGTTCCATCTGTCGAGGACGGCGCGGACCGCATTCATCTTTTTATTGAAAAGGAAGGTCTTTCCGCGGCGGCGCAGAAGGATCTGAGGGAAAAAATCCCGGAGTTTCAGTACAAAGCCATGAACCAGTACCGGATCGCCGGAATACACTTTATCGATGAGATACCCGCGACAAGCATCGGCAAGCCCAAGCGGTACCTGCTCAGGGAATATGTCCTGAGCGGGGCAGAGACAGCGGCTGCCGAAGAAGAGAAGATTAAAGAGGAACAGTCATCTGCTGAAGCTTCCGCGGCTCTCTCCCGCAATGCCGGCAGGGGGGCTTTGGATCCGGCAGAGGTGGAGAGAGAAGTATTCCGGATCGTAAAGAATATTTCAAAATATGAGCGGGAGATCACCGGACTGGAGGATTTCAGGAATGACCTGGGGATGGATTCTTTATCCATCATGGAGATGTGTACGGAGATCGAGTCTCTGTATTCTGTGAGTGTCGGCGCATTTATCACTGCGATCCCGAACGCGCGCGAGCTTACGGATTACATCCTCGATCCGATCTTTGAGGGCGCGGCCGCCTCCGGCAAAAACCCGACCAAAAAGGTGAACGCCTACCTCTATCCTGTACCGAGAAAATGGATACACAGGGCGCTGTTCGCCTATTTCAAAGGCTGGAGCCGACGGGCGCTTGATTTTCGTGTAGAAGGACTGGAAAATGTGGAGAAGGGCAGGCTGTACATCTTCTGTCCGAATCATCAGACGCACTTTGACGGATTATTCACATGGACAGCGCTGGGGGATAAATGCCCTGATATTGACCATTTTGGCTGCATGGCCAAGGCAGAGCATCTCGACAATAAGATCACAAGGCTGATGATGAAGACGCTGGGAGGCATCCCGGTAGAGCGTACGGGCAACACGATCGACTCCACGCAGCGGTCGATCAATTTCATAAAGGAGGGGAACAGTTTCCTCATTCATCCGGAAGGGACCAGAACGCGGACCGGCGTACTGGGACCGTTCAAAGACGGAGGCACCAGGATCGCCCTGGAAACCGGCCTGACGATCATTCCGGTAGCGATCTCCGGAGGCTATGAGATCTGGCCCTGTAACAGGACGCTTCCCGAAACGCGGGACAAGGCGACGGGGCGGAAACGCACCCTAACGATCACCTTCTGCCCGGAAGTGGAGACGATCGGGCGCAGCGAAAGTGAGATCACCGCGGAGCTCAGAGAGAAGATCGAGCGCTGCCTGTAGGGAACGAGGGGACGGTTCCTCGTTCCAGTTTAAATACGTTGATAAAAAGGCGAACCGTCCGTGGTTGGGTCAGGAAACCTTTACAGTATCCGAGATCGGAGAGGGGGCGTTCGAGGGACAGAAGCTTAAGACCGTAACGCTTCCGGATACCATCACAAAGGTCGATACAAATGCCTTTAAAGACTGCGGGATAACTGAGCTGAATGTAAACGGAAAGGTCACAAAGAAGCTGTTTGCGAAGAACTCCCTTTTCGGATGCGGAAGCAAGAGTAAAGGCAAAGGGCTTACGATAAACGATCATACACCGTCTTTTTAAAGGCGGTGTATTTTTTTTCGGGGATCGGAAGCTCCTTTCCGTCTGATAAAGTGACCTGAAAGCGTCTGATCTCCTTGACATGCCGCGGATTTATAAGATAACTCACATGACAGCGCAATAGAAAATCCGGGTGTTTTTTTTCAAGGGCGGATGTGGGAGTGGTTATTCGATGAAAATCGCCGTCGGTCGTATGGAGAATGGAATGTCTGCCATAGGATGAGCT
>JAEELB010000113.1 GCA_016288705.1 Lachnospiraceae bacterium
ATCGATATTGCAAGGTGGCTTGTTGAGTCGCAAGTATAAGGGAAAATGAGAAATGCGAAATGAAATCATTTCGTACAATAATAGGATCTTTAACTACGATGCACGGCCGAGATATGCCAAACTTTGCCAGGCTTTGCCATTTGGCACGGTATTCTGTAAAATGACTGAAGCTTCAGCAGCCTGGCAAACCGGCGCAAACCGGAGCAATTTGATGCGGTTTTGGAGGTAAGAAATGCCTATAAAAGTTTTATTCATCTGCCACGGCAATATATGCCGGTCGCCTATGGCGAAGTATGTGATGCGGGAAATGGTCGAAAATGCGGGGCTGTCGGATCATTTCTATATTGACAGCGCTGCCACCAGTACCGAAGAACTGGGGAATCCGGTGTATCCGCCGGCGGTCCGAAAGCTGTCGGAGCACGGGATAGACTGCAGAGGACACGCAGCCCGCCAGATCACCCGGGCCGATTATGATGACTATGATCTCCTGATTGGCATGGACGGGGAAAACATGTATTATATGAAGCGCAGATGGCCCGTCGATCCCGAGGGGAAACTGCATCTGCTGCTTGATTTTACGGACAACCCCAGAGACATCTCCGACCCCTGGTATACCAGGGACTTCGAGACCACCTGGAGGGAGATAAATGAAGGCTGCGCGGCGCTTCTCAGTCATCTGAGAGAAACCGGGGCGCTGCCCCGCTCCGTGTGATATATTAGACAAAGAAACTGAAATCCGGAACAGGAGAGAAGGATCAGACAATGCAGGCTTACCTTGATAATTCGGCGACCACCATGGTCCGGGCCGGGATCGCGGACGGAATGGCCCGGATAATGACCTCCAACTACGGAAATCCATCCAGCGCCCACCATATGGGCGTTGAGGCGGAGAAGGTCCTTATTGACGCAAGGAAAATAATATCGCAGACGCTTTCCTGCGGGGAAAATGAGATCTTATTTACGTCGGGGGGAACAGAGTCCGACAACCTCGCCATCGTCGGCGCGGCCATGGCTTACAGGCGGGAAGCAAAGACCGTGATCACCACACAGGTAGAGCACCCCGCCGTCATGGAGAGTATGCGCTATCTCGCCGACCAGGGCTTCGAAGTGATGTACCTCCCCGTAAATAAGGACGGCGCTCTGAAACTCGAGTCCCTGGAGAACGCCGTAAATGAGGACACGCTCCTGGTGTCCGTCATGCATGTAAATAATGAGATCGGCGCGGTAAATGACCTCCTCGCCATCGGTGAGATCATCAAAAATAAGAACCCCAAAGCTCTGTTCCACGTTGACGACGTGCAGGGTTACGGGAAATTCAGGACAAATGTAAATCATGACAAAATAGACCTTTTGTCGGTCTCCGGCCATAAGATCCACGGTCCGAAGGGCGTGGGGTTTCTGTATCACAGAAACGGAGTGCGCCTGAGAAACCTTATCTTCGGCGGCGGGCAGCAGGGAAATCTCCGTTCCGGAACGGAGAATGTGCCGGGTATTTACGGTATGGGCGCTGCGGCGGAGGCCGCTTATAAGGATCTCGACACGGATGCGGAACGGATGTATGCGCTGAAGACCAGGCTGGAAGAAAGGCTCCTTGAAAATGAGAACGTCTTTCTGAACGAGCCCCGTGGGCATCAGGGCGCGCCTCATATCGTCAGCGCCTCGATAGAAGGGGTCCGCGCCGAGGTCTTTCTGCATGCGCTGGAGGATAAAGGAGTTTACGTATCCTCGGGCTCTGCCTGTTCTTCCAACCGCCCGCATATCTCCACCGTGCTCACGGCCATCGGCCTGAAGAAGGAATTGCTGGACTCCACCATCAGGTTCTCATTGTCAGCCCTGACTACCGAAGAAGAAATAGAATATGCGGCGCAGTGTGTTTCGGAGATCATGCCCGTTCTCAGAAAATACCGCAGAAGCTGAAACTTCACGCAGGAATTTCAGGCTGCAACCCCGTGCGAGGATGGATTCACTACGTTTTTCCACCTTTTTTATTTGACAACTCAGACGCTTTGAGTTTTAATTATTGATGCGGAATTTCAGCGGTATATTCAAGGAAGGAGTTTGAAAAATGAACACAAAGAAAAGGAAGTCTTTGAAGAAGACCCTGCTTACGAAGATCATTCTTTACGTGGCGATCATCATCGTGATCATCACCCAGATCAGCATCAAACTGGCAGCGGACAATATCCAGAATCTCACAGAGAATATTCTGGCCAGAGAATCCGCGGCTTACGCGAGCGAGATCCGCAGCTGGTGGAACAGCATCAAGGAACGCGTGGGTCAGACCTCGGACGTGGTAAAGAATCTTCCGGAGATCTCCCATGAGGATATGCTCACCATGCTCCTCGCTCTTACGGCTGAAGATCCGGATTCGCAGGATATTTACATGGCCTATGGCGATGACATGACCTTCCTGGACGGATCGGGATGGATACCGGACGAAACCTTCGAATTTACCGACAGACCCTGGTATCAGGGCGCCATCCAAAAGAACGGCGAGATCTTCTCGTCGGAGCCTTATCTGGATGCTTCCACCGGGAAGACCTGCCTGGCGTGCTCCGTGATGATCCGGGACAACGTGGTGCTCAGCAGCGACATCAACTTTGACAAGGTGGCGGAAAAGGTAAAAGGTTTTACTTCCATTTCCCCCGAGGCAAAATATTACATCATAAATAAGGATTCGAAAGACATCCTCGTCAGCAATGTGGAAGGCAGCGTGGGACAGACCCTCGATGACACCACAGACCCTGTGGCGGCGGGACTTGCTCCCGTTTTCGCTTCTCTTGACACTTCCGCATCTTCCGACGGCAGCAAGGTCAGGACCGCAAAGACCGCGGCGGGAAGCATGATGTTCACTGCAACGGATATCGAGGGAACGTCCTGGGCCGTAGTGAGCGCAGTTCCGTCTTCACTCCTTTCAAACAGCATAATAAGAGTTATGATCGTGACCTTTGTGAGCGCGATCCTTCTGCTCCTTCTCCTGTCGGCGCTCATATACTACATCATCAGCAAGGCGATCAATCCAGTCACCACAGTGACCGAGAGGATCACCGATATCAGCAAGGGCGACTTTACCGTCACCATCGTTCCCGAGGGAAATAATGAGATCACGACCCTCAGCGAGAGCCTGAACGGGTACATCGAAAAGATGAGGTCCACACTGAACGGACTGTCGAACATTTCCGGCGCCATGAACAGCAGGGCGGGCGAGTGTTACGACATCTCGCACACCATTTCCGGTGCAAATAAGAACCAGGGCGAGTCCATCGAGCGCCTGAATGAGACACTCAACGACATGAACAGATCCATCGAAGAGATCGCCGACGCAGCCACCGAACTGGCCAATACATCGAGCCAGCTCGCGGGAAGCGCAGCGGATGTCCGGAGCCTGTGCGACGAGACTCTGGAGGCTTCAGGCCGCGGCAAGGACGAGATGGAGGCCATGACCAGAAACGTGAACACGCTGAACGATACCATAGGCGAGCTGACAGCCCTTATCAAAGTGACTGCCAAGTCCGTGGAAGAGATCACGGGTATCACCGACGCCATCACCGCTATTTCCGGCCAGACAAATCTGCTGTCCCTTAACGCATCCATCGAAGCTGCCAGAGCAGGCGAGATGGGCAAAGGCTTTGCCGTGGTCGCCTCAGAGGTCGGGATACTGGCAAAGCAGTCTTCGGAGGCCACGGATACCATCCGCAGGCTGATCGACGACATTACGAGGAATATCGAGGATATCAATAAAAAGGCGGACATATGCGTCCGTGACATGGAAGCCTGCATAAGCGGCGTTGATGAGGCGAATAATTCCTTCAACACCATCTACGAAGACGTGGCAAGGGCTACGGACGGTATCATCGAGATCGCAAGCGGGATCGAGAGGATCAATGATGTGGCCTCCAGCAATGCGGCCACCACAGAGGCGCAGGCCACCAATATCAACGAGGTCATAGGCCTCAGCGGACAGATCGTGACGGAGAGCAACAAGCTCCGTGAGGAGACCGAGAACATCACCAGCATCTCGGAGAACCTGAACAGATACTCGGACGAGATCAATTCCGACCTGTCGCAGTACACTTTGTGACATGGAATACAGGACATTTCTGATCAAATACGCGGAGATAGGCGTAAAGGGCGCGAACCGGGCTTATTTCGAGAGGACTCTCGCATCAAACATAGAGCGGGTCCTGCGCAGCGCCGGACAGTTTCAGGTGAAGGTGGCGGATACCCGCATTTCCGTCAGCGCCGAAGGCGACTTCGATTATGACAGGACCGTCAGCCTGATACGGAAGGTTCCGGGGATAGCTTCGTTTTCTCCCGTGGCAGAGTTCGAAAGGCGCGATCTGCCGGCACTGATCGGGGATGCGGTCTCATTTTTCGGAGAAAGGTTCGGCGACAAAGCCCTCTCGTTCAAGTGTGATACGAAGAGATCCTACAAGGCCTTCCCCGCCCAGTCTCCCGAGATCAATTCGGAAGTCGGGGCGGCAGTCCTCAGCGCTTTTCCCAATGTGCATGTGGATGTCCATGATCCCGATGTTTACCTGAGGATAGAGGTCAGGGACAGGGTTTTTATTTACACCGACGACATAGAGGGGATCGGAGGACTTCCCACGGGCACCGCCGGGAGGATGACTCTGCTCCTGTCCGGAGGGATCGATTCTCCGGTGGCGGGATTCCTCATGGCCAAGCGCGGCGTGCAGCTTGATGCGGTCTATTTCAATGCGCCGCCCTATACCAGCGAGAGAGCCCTCATGAAGGTGGTGAAGCTGGCGGAGATAGTGGCTTCCTACGCCGGACCGATCCGTCTGTATAATGTGAATTTTACCGAGATCCAGATGTACATCTACGACAAATGCCCTCATGACGAGCTGACCATTCTCATGCGCCGTTATATGACCAGGATCGCAGAGAGGATCGCGAGGAGCAGGGGGAGCATAGGTCTTATTTCCGGGGAGAGCCTGGGGCAGGTGGCGAGTCAGACCGCGGAGAGCCTGTACGTCACGGATGAGCCTGCAGGAATGCCGTTTTACAGGCCACTCATCGCTTTCGACAAGATGGACATCGTGGGATTGTCAGAGCGCATCGGGGCATACGAGACCTCGATACTTCCCTATGAGGACTGCTGTACCATCTTCGTGGCGCGGCATCCGGTCACAAAGCCCAAGCTGGATATCATTCAGGAGCACGAAAAGCTGCTGGAGGGGATAGAGGAGATGATCGACAAGGCCATCGGGACCGCCGACGTGCGGGAGATCGGAGGCTGAACCCCGACAAATGAAGGCCGGGAGCATGGCCTGCCATCCGTAAAAGAAAAGCCGCGGGGATAAACCGCGGCTTTGTTAATCCAACGCAATGCCCTGAAGGACGGGTTATCAGATAAGATACATCTTGAGGGCGTCCATCACGCTGTTCAGTTCCTCTTCCTTCTCGGCGTGGATGTTCAGATCTATGGGTTTTGACAGATCGAGACTGAAGATACCCATAATGGATTTTGCATCAATGACATATCTGCCGCTTACAAGGTCGAAATCATAATCGAATTTCGTGATATCGTTTACGAAAGACTTTACCTTATCGATCGAATTAAGCGAGATCTTTACTGTTTTCATCTGTTGCTTCTCCTTTCTTGTTGAACAATTTCATCTCTCCGGCGTAAGCCGTACTTCTATTTCCTCGCGGTAAATGCGAAAAAGGACCCGTTTGTGACAGTCCAGCCGCCGGTCATTTCCCGGATGACAGGGAAAACCGACCTCATCGCACTTGACGATGAATTATGTGATATCATATAAATAATTGTGAAATAAGTCAACCGTCATAAAGCACAAAATATTGAATAAAATGATAAAAAAAACAGTCGCATTTCATACTCTCGGCTGCAAGGTAAATGAATACGAAAGCGAGAAACTGTCGAAGGAGCTTGAAGCCCGCGGATGGATCCCCGTGTCTTTCAGCGATGACGCCGCGGTTTATGTGGTGAACACCTGCTCCGTGACGAAGATCGCGGACCACAAGAGCCGGCAGATACTTAACCGCGCGGCGTCACAGTCGAAAAAGAACGGTGCTGTGACTGTCGCCATGGGGTGTTACGCATCCATTGAAAAGAGCGGTCTGACCGCAGATCTTATCATCGATAATAAGGACCGTGACCGCGCCGCAGATCTTATCGAGGAGCTGTTTGAAAAGGAGTCGGCTTTCGAGGATGCGCCCGCTCCTTCATTTACCCGCCCCCGTCAGAGGACCAGAGCCTTTATCAAGATCGAGGACGGATGCGATTCTTTCTGTTCCTACTGCATAATTCCCTATGCGCGCGGCCCGGTCCGCAGCATTTCGCCCGATGAGATAATCCGCGAAGCGAAGGAGTGCGCCCTGGCAGGGATTAAGGAGATCGTCATCACCGGGATCAACGTCAACCGGTACGGGGCGGGCCTGATCACGGAGAGACCTGCTTTTACCGGAGAACCTCTCGCCGGACTGCTGTCCCGCATTGCGGAAGAGACCGGCATAGGCAGGATCCGGCTGAGCTCCGTGGAGCCGGGACTTATAAATAAAGACTTTGTTTCCCGCATAGCGGAAATAAAATCCGTATGTCCTCATTTCCATATGGCGCTCCAATCCGGGTCGGGGAGTGTGCTGAAGCGGATGAACCGCCGTTACACGCCCGAAGAATATATGAAGAGCGTGGAACTGCTGAGGCGATACTATGACGACCCTGCCCTCACGACTGACGTGATCGTCGGATTTCCGGGAGAAACAGCGGAAGAACACAGGGAAAGCATGGACTTCATCAGGGCTGCGGATCTTTCGAAACTGAATGTGTTCAGGTTTTCGGGGCGCCCCGGGACTCCCGCATTTTCCATGAAAGGCCAGATCAGGAACGCCGTTAAAGAGGAACGGGCCCATGAAATGCTGGCGCTGGGCGAAGAACTCAGGGCATCATACGAACAGCGTCACAGAGGCCGCGTTTTGGAGGTGCTTTTGGAAGAAGCAGAGGAAAACGGCGCTGTATCCGGATATTCGAAAGAGTACATCCGGGTCACCCTGCCCGCCGGTACCCCCGGTGAGATCGTTCAGACCACATTCTGATGCGGAACCCGCCGACGCGCATTCGACAGCATCTCCCTTTCGTGGTACAATCACAGAATGCCGATCCTTAAGTTAAAACCTGCATATAAGGACAATCTCTGGGGCGGTCACAGACTGGTCGATGAGTTCAATAAAGACTATGACGGACCTGTGCTGGCCGAATCCTGGGAGGTTTCATGTTATCCCGGCAGCCCCTCCGTCATTGCGGAAGGCAGGTACGCGGGGATCTCCCTCGAAGAATACATAAATGACAAAAACCCTGATGCGGTAGGTACCGCGGGAAGCCGTTTTGCCGGATTTCCCCTGATGGTCAAGCTGATAGACGCCAGGGAATCCCTGTCCGTCCAGGTGCATCCCTCGGACGGGTACGCCTACGCATATGAGGGGCAGCCCGGAAAGCTTGAGGTGTGGTATATCGTGGACGCCGAGCCCGGCGCCTGCATTTACTACGGCGTGAAAAAACGGATCTCCAAGGCGAACTTCAAGCGGCACATCGAAAATAATACCCTGGAAGAGATACTGTACAAGGCCCCGGCTAAAAAGGGGGACGTCTTTTTCATCGGGCACGGAGTACTCCATGCTATCGGCGCCGGAATCGTTGTGCTGGAGGTGGAACAAAATTCAAATGTGACCTACAGGGTGTATGATTACGGAAGAAAAGGTCCGGACGGCAGGGAGCGTGAACTTCACATAAAGAAAGCGCTCGATGTGGTCCAGCTGGAGCCGGCGCTTCACAAGGATATGCACGGGCATCTCGCCGACTGCGAGTATTTTGTGGTGGACCGGCTCTGCTCGGACGAGGCGGAGGAATACGGGATCCCGCAGACCGTCGGAAGCGTGCCGGCAGGATCCGGGATCGTTCCGGAGATCCCCGGCGGGTCTCTGGCCAGGCTTTTCGTCGGGACCGAGAGTTTTATGACCATTACATTTATCGAGGGGGAGGGAGTCATCCTGACCGCAGACGACAGGGCCGAGTACAGGAAGGGTGACAGCTTTTTCCTCCCGGCGGGTACCGGAGAGGTCCTGATAGAGGGGCGGTACGACGTCATCCTCGCCAGGATCTGAGCGGGAAGAGGGCGATTACGGGGCGTGAAGTCATTCCTGCGAAGATAGGGGATTTGTCCGGACCGGGAACCCCCGACCGGCTGTCCCGAGCAAAGGGTCAGGCCCCGGATCACTTGATAAATAACTGCACTGCATGCACACAGAAAGGAGTACAAAATGTCCGGTATTCTTATCAAAGGCGCAAAAACACTTCTCCCGGGAAATGAGATCCGGGAGTGCGACATCTGCATCGAGGGCGGCAGGATCATCGGGGTGAACAATGTCCCGGCGGGATTCTGCGCAGACAGGATAATAGAAGGCGCCGACCGCCTGGTGATGCCCGGCCTCATCAATTGCCACACCCATTCCTACATGGCATTCATGAGGAGCGCCGCGGACGACGTCCCTTTCATGGACTGGCTGTTCAAGGGCGTGAGCCCCATTGAGGACAATATGACTGATGAAGACGCCTATTGGGGCGCATGCCTGGCCATAATCGAAATGATGAGGACCGGCACTACATGCTTTTCCGATATGCAGATGAACCCCGGCATGACTTCGAAAGCGGTGTTGGAATCAGGCATGAGAGCCGTGATCTCCCGCGGGCTTGTGGGCAGCGGAAACGACGAGGGAGGCCGGATGAGGCTCGATCAGACTTACAGGGAGATGGAAGAGTTTAAGGACTGCGACAGGCTGTCATTCATGCTGGGACCGCACGCACCCTACACCTGTGATGAGGAGTATCTGAAGATCGTTGCTTCCGAGGCAAAGGAACACGGGATGGGGATTCACATCCATCTTTCCGAGTCCGTGTCGGAGATAGATCAGATAAATGAAAAATACGGCTGTACGCCTATCGCTCTTGCGGAGAGGACCGGTATATTCGATTCCCGCTGCGTTGCGGCGCACTGCGTGCAGCTGAAGGACGGCGATATAGAGATAATGAAAGACCACAACGTGAGCGTGGTGACAAACCCCGCTTCCAACATGAAGCTGGGCAACGGTTTTTGCCCTGTACCCGAGCTTCTCGAAGCTGGCGTGAACGTATGCCTCGGCACGGACGGGGCAGCGTCCAACAACCGTCTCAATATGTTCAGCGAGATGGAGCTGCTTTCACTGATCCACAAAGGCACCCATAGGTCGCCGGTGTGCGTGTCGGCGAAGGAAACTCTCGATATCGCCACGATAAACGGCGCAAAGGCTCTCGGGCTCGAAAGCGAGATCGGCAGCGTGGAAGAGGGAAAGAAGGCGGATCTGGCCATCATCGATCTGAAAAGGCCTGCGCTCCAGCCGGAAAATGATATCGTGTCGGAACTCGTGTATTGCGCCGGCGGATATGAGGTGGACACTGTGATCATAGACGGGGAGATCACCATGGAGAACGGCCGTATACTGACCCTTGACGAGGAGGAGGTATACTCCCACACCGCCGCCATAATGAGGCGCATCCGGGGGTGAGGGGAAAGATCTGAAGCAGTATTTGAGGAGGGGAAAATGAAACTGAAGAGGATGCTTGTAGCATTGATCGGAGTCTCGCTGCTTGCGGGAAATCTGTGGACCGCGGGGGCTCTTGCGGCGGAAGCGCGCGGGAGGAGGACTTATGTTTCCCAAGGGACAGAGGAAGACGCGGCTGCCCCGGCTGAAGTGAGCGGCACTGTGCCGGACCGGGACGGCGCCCTCGCCCCCTCCGGCAACAAAACCGAAAGATCCTACCCCGTCCTGAGTGAGAATATCCTGAAGGTGCAGTCTCTGGATGTGGAAGCGTTCAGTTACAGTGCCACCGCATCCCTTACTGCCCACATATATGAGGACGAATACAGGGATCTTGCCATCATCTACAGTTCGAAAGAGTCTGCGGATTTCTGGCCCGGGGCGTGGTATGTCGCCGAAGATGACCTTGAGGCCTCTGATTACCAATATACGAAAGCCGAAAATTACAAGAAGCAAAAAAACTCAAAGTACGATGGATTGATCGGGATTTACAGCATTGAAGTGTCCGATGCGAATGAAGCCGATCCTGTTCTATCTCCGGATACCGTATACACCTACCGCGTTGTCTCCAGGAAGTCCAGGTGGGATCCTGTGAATCTTGAGATCGAATACGATTATTATTTCGTGACCGCTCCGGCCACCTTTACCACAGCTCAGGCTATAACAAAGTCAAATGTTTCCATAGATGAAGTGAGCTATGAAGATTACGGATGCTACACCGGGATGGTGAATGTGACTGTCGCAAATCCCGACAGGGATGTCATAAGAAAAGTGCAGATAGTTGAAAAAGATAATAACGAAAATGTGGTCTGCGATCTTTCTGCCTCAAAAAAGGATTATTACAGCGACTCTACCGTGAAGAGATATTTCCGCGGGCGCTATTTCAGGAACGACAAGGCTTTGGAACTCCGGGTGGGCGCGCATACCGGAAACGGCGAGTTAACCTGGATAAAACAGGATTTCAAGCCGCTTCTGCATGAAGAGAGTGAGCTGGAAATATCCCTTTCTTCAAACGCGGAATCCATGCACATCGGGGCTGAAGTCTCCGTGGAGCCGGAATTCTTTGCCGACGACGGTATGACCCTCGGGCTATATTACAGGGAAAAGGGATCCGAAGAGGAATGGCAAAAGGATACTGCGGAACTATACACATATGAATATGATTACGGAAATATCGGTGTGTTCTATGATCCCGGCGACACCTTTGAAATATTTAACATCACGGAACTGAAGCCAGAAACAGAGTATGAATACTATGTCGAATTATTCTCCAAATCCCGCCCGGGAAATAATGTGATAAAGAGCCTCGGTACGAAGGAAGATCCGAAGACCTTTACAACCGGGAAGAACACGACTTACAAAAGATCGGATTTCAAGGATCCCGGTCTGTACGGTCTGCTCTCCACATGGTGTGATTACAATTTTGGCGATGATGCGGTGACCCGCGCCAGGCTTGAGACTTTCTCATCATTGGAGATCGACGATCTGTCTGAAGAAGACGTGGTCGTCAAACTGGACGATTTCCCGGAAAAACTGCCGAATCTCAAGTCATTGATGATGTCAAGGCAGGATTTCAGTGATATCGCCCCCCTGAAGGAACTGGAGCATCTCAGGATGGTCACTCTTCCCTATGCTTATGTCAAGGAACTGCCCGATCTGTCGGATGTGAATTGGAAGTTTTTGTCATTATCACAGAATCCTCTTTCCCTCTCCGAAGTGCAGAAGGCTGATCTCCCGGATACCGTCGCTTTCTACTGGACTCCAATAAAGCAGTCTCTCAAGTCCGCATCCACCTATTATGTGGATGATAACGGAAAGTATCCCATAATCCTCGAGTACGTACCGGGCGTGTATTATTCCGACGGACGTTCTTATAAAGCATCGGTAAAGATCGGAAATACGACAAAGGTTTATGAATCCGTTGATTATTCCGAGGGAACATCCATGTATATCATCGATACCGCAAAGGAGGACTTCGGTCTGACCACAGGGCAGGACTATACAGCGAAAATAGCCATCATGGATTCCCGTAACGATCATGTGGTGTATGAAGAAGAAAAAACTTTCGGATTTGCCCAAAAGCCCGAAAGCTTTGCCCGGGAGGTATATACACTGCCCGGATACACCGATCCCTGCATGCTGGAAAGTTCCTATGACAGTTATGTCTATATCCCCTCCCAAAATGCGGGTACCGCTGAAAGCGTTTCCGTGGTAAAGGACGGAAAGACGTATTTCAGTTCGACCTCAGACCTGCTCTCCTCGGCGAATTATGCCCTCTATCTTTACCGTGACCTCTTTGGAGATGATAACGACATATCCGGATATCTCGACTATGAATACTGCAGTGTGCCATATCCGGAGGGCGTGAAACTGCCGGTGGCGGGAGATTACGACATGGTAGTCAAGCCTAAGTCGGGTAATGCCGTGACTGTACCTGATGTATTGCACGTGGTCGCC
The DNA here is from genome assembly GCA_016288705.1 of Lachnospiraceae bacterium. GTDB lineage: Bacteria > Bacillota > Clostridia > Lachnospirales > Lachnospiraceae > JAEELB01. The sequence goes on from JAEELB010000113.1 coordinate 12,073, forward strand.
GGTCCGCTTACTACAGGCGCCTATGCATGCAGTTATGAAGATGAACCCTACGATCAGAGAGGGGATTATGTCTACGCATACATTTGCGGCTATAATCTGGACAGCAGTATAAAGCCTTTCCTTGCCGACCGCCGGGGTGATGTGTACGCTGAGTTTGTGAGCATGGAACAGACCGGATGTAATGATTACGGCATGATGACATGTGTATGTAAGATGAAGCGGAAGAAAGACGCCTTTAAATGGTTCGGTAAAATGACTTCCGATGAAGACGGTTATGATCTGTCGATCAACTTCGATAAAAACTCCGGTGTCATCAGGGCTCCCGGGGAATATTATGTCTCGAAAAGCAGCTTTTTCAACGATTATGAGAGTGAGGACGAACTCAGGCTGCAGCCGATCATGTCGTATTACAACCGGAAAAAAGGCAGTTTTGAACTGACCTTCGACAGTACCGTTCCCGCAGATAAGGAACTTACCGTGACGATATGTACGGACAGAGAGGGTGGCGAGGTGCTGGCTGAGGGCACTGCGAAGACGGATGAAAAAAGGCATATCTCCCTCGTGCCTGTGACCGGAGAGGGTGAAAAATATATTCCCGAAATGGATACAGAGCCATACATCCGGGTCAGCGACGGACAATACGGTTATACCGGCAGACTGAACGAATATGACTGGTATAACTATCATAATGATGACCCCGGCGCTTTTATTACAGGCTTTACGCCGGATAAAAGTATCGCGCCTGCTCCCATGGCGGCTTTCGGGCTCACCGTGACCGCCGTTCCCGGAAAGTACAGGAACAGCTCCCTCAAAGCCCGCATTTCCGATACCGAAGAGGAAAAGAGCCTCACCTGCACAGAGGGTGAGACCGAAGACATCTTTACCACCGGAGCCTGGACCTTAAAAAGCCCGCTTTCCGCGGGCATGTATCACGTTGAACTGTACGGGACTGTCGGCGGTAGTGAAAGGAAACTCCGCAGCGAACTTTTGTATGTCGTGCCCAATGACGGGTTCTATTCCCGGTGTTCGGCCAGGATCGACAGCTTTGATCACACAAAGGCCATTCTCACAGCCGATCTCGGGATGTTCGGCATACCGGATACAGATTCCCTGAGCGTTCTCAACGGGTTCATTCAGGAAAAGAAACTGTCTGTACAGGTGTTTAATAATGAAAGGAAGGAGGCCGGGGGGATCACGGTCACCCCTGTGAGAGCCGAGCACGGAATCATGACCTGGACCATTTCCGGTCTGGAGGAAGAGGAAATAGAATACACTGTGAGAGTGACCGCAGATTCCGCGACGCCTCTGTCCCCTGCCACAGGTGCGGAGATCTACAAGGATCCGCTCCACGGCAGCTCCCTTTTAAGGGAAATGTATTATGAGATGGTGGAAGACGTCGAACAGCCGGCGTTTTGCGGCGCGTATACAGATGATCTGACAAATGAGAACCCTCTGACCCTGAATTTCTATGAGCTCAGCGACCTTTCCTCTCCGGTGAAGAGCATCACCCCTGAGCGTTCGGAATTCAGGGACGGTTATTATTATCTTAAAAAGAGCGATGTGAAAGGGCTCGACCCTGACACAGTGTACAGATGCGTCGTTCTGGCAAAGGAGAGGATCGCCGGGTCCTGGCGCACAAGGGCATCCCATTGGGACGGATATTTCTGCTCTTCGGTACAGACTGACGAGCCCGACGATCCTGTAGACCCGGAGACAGTGCATCCGGAGAGCGTCAGCCTGACTCCGTCTCAGGCAAAGCTCAAGGTTGGAGAGACCATACAGCTCACTGCGGCCGTATACCCCGGGAACGCCGAAAATAAAGACGTTACCTGGGAAAGCGGCGCGGAAACGGTGGCAACGGTAAGCGATACGGGGCTTGTGAGCGCAGTATCCGCGGGGACCGCCCTTATTACCGTGAAGACCGTGGATGGAGAGAAAAAGGCGTACTGCGAGGTCAATGTAGAGCGAAAGGAATCGCTTTACGCCGAGTTTACGGAGGGAGACACTTTTGAGTACACGGGAGCGATCATAAAGCCGGCTGTCGCTGTGTACAGAGACGGCCGTGAACTGGTATGCGGTCTGGATTATACCCTGCAATATGCGAACAATATAAACGCGGGTCAGGACGCTTCCGTCACAGTCAAAGGAAAGACCTTCCCGGGTTCACTGACAAACGTCTTTTCCATAACGAAAAAGGATATCGCGGATGAAGACGTGGCAGGATCTGATGTGATCACGGTGCAATCGGGTAAGAAAGCTGCCGTTGAACTTTTCTATAACGGGAAAAAGCTGTCCTCCAAAAAAGACTTTGAAAATAATGACGAAACGAAGACATTCAGTTCCGACGGGCAGATCACCGTCACGGGGAAGGGGAATTTCACCGGAAAGCGCACCATTGATGTGAAGATAGCCCAGGTCAAGCCCGAGAAGTTCAAGGTTACGGAGTTTAATCCCATAAAACGCACATATAACGGGGAAGAGCAGCTGCTGGGGACCGACGAGTACCAGACAAATGGGGAATGCATCCTGGCTTATTCGGGAGATACGGTGAACGCCGGCACGGTAAAGGTCACATTTATCGGGGTCGGAGATCATCCCGGCAGTGTTACGAAGTCATATAAGATCGGGCCTGCCTCTTCCGCAAAACCCGTGATGACACTCAGCAGTTCGGTTATGTTCAAGGCGGGCGGCGTCCGGCCCGCGCCGGAGGTCCGGATCGGCACGACTCTGCTGACTCCCGGGAAGGACTACAATCTGACCTACAAGAATAATACCGGCGTGGGAACGGGTAAAGTGATCGTGAAATACATCGGGAATTACAAGGGCGTGAAAAGCGAAAGCAGGGAATTCACAATCACAAAGGCTTCGCTGAACGCCGGCAACTCAACCCTGATCTGCAGAGATACGGTATATGTGAAAAAAGGCAAATATAATACCGATGTCTATGTGGATGTGGATCACGTCGCTCTCTCCGGCAAGGATTATAAGGTGACCTACGCTATCGGCTCCAGGGACATAACAAAGGCTTCCGTTGACGAGACAATGCTCACAGGGGATAATACTGAAGTTTCCGTGACCGTAAAACTCAAGGGCAATTACGAGGGGACTCTCACCGGAAAATATCTGATCTCAAAGGCGGATGAGACAAAGTCTCTCTCAAAGTCTAAAGTAAAGATTACGGATAAGGCCGGAACGAATGTAGCCAAATTCCCCTTCACAGGGGCTCCCGTAGAGATCACGGGTGATCATATCCTGAAGGTCACCTTGGACAATAAGGTGTTGGATCCGTCTTGTTACACCGTGAGCTACAGCAACAATTTGGAAAAGGGGAAAGCTGCCGTCATAATAAATGCAAAGCCCGGCAGCGGATACTACGGAAGCAAGGTAGTCAAATTTGGTATAGTAAAGGGAAAGATCCGGTGGTGATGCCGCCGGGAGACGGCGGCGAAGCGGAGATATATGCGATCCCGCCGGGAGACGGCGGCGAAGCGGAGATTCAGTTAGAAAAAAGGAGGAATTTACATGGCATCAGAGATCAGAGATCCCGGACTGTGGGAATCGGGCGCAAGAAAGATCGAGTGGGTGAGGAGAAACTGCCCGCTCCTCAGGATGACCGGCGAGGAATTCGAAAAGGACCAGCCGTTTAAGGGCAAAAAGGTCACGCTTTCGGTCCATCTGGAAGCAAAGACAGCGCTGCTTTGCCTGACCCTTGCCCGGGGCGGGGCGGAGATGCATGTCACGGGGTCAAATCCCCTGTCCACCCAGGACGACGTGGCTGCGGCTCTTGTGCATGAGGGACTGGATGTGCACGCGTGGTACGGCTCTACTCCGGAGGAGTACAGCTCTCACATCAGAAACGTACTGAAACCGGGCCCTAACATCATAATCGACGATGGCGGGGATCTGGTAAACATGATCCACAACGAGATGCAGGATCTGATCCCCGGCGTGATCGGCGGGTGTGAGGAGACTACGACCGGCATCATCAGGCTGGAAGCCATGAACAGGGCGGGCGCCCTGAAGTTCCCCATGGTGCGGGTCAATAACGCCGACTGCAAACACTTCTTTGACAACCGTTACGGCACCGGCCAGTCCGTGTGGGACGGCATAAACAGGACTACGAACCTGATCGTTGCCGGCAAGATCGTGGTAGTCGCAGGCTACGGCTGGTGCGGAAAGGGTACGGCCATGAGAGCCAAAGGCCTGGGAGCCAGGGTCATCGTCACGGAGATAGATCCGGTAAAGGCCATAGAAGCCGTGATGGACGGCTTTGATGTGATGCCCATGAACGAGGCTGCGAAGGTGGGTGATTTCTTTGTGACCGTTACCGGCTGCGACAACGTCATCGACACCGACGACTTCGAGGTGATGAAGGACGGCGCCATCATGTGCAACGCCGGTCACTTCGATTCAGAGGTGAATATGAAGGGGCTCCGGGCGCTGGCGGTGGAGACCGCGGAAATGCGGAAGAACATCATGGGATACAAGCTTCCCACCGGACAGTGGGTCTACGTCATTGCCGAAGGCCGTCTAGTGAACCTGGCCGCCGGGGACGGGCATCCCGCGGAGATCATGGACATGAGCTTTGCGATTCAGGCGCTTTCCGCCAGGTATCTTGTGGAGCACGGTTCTGAACTCACGGAGAAACTGATCGACGTGCCCCGCGAGGTGGACCGGAAGGTTGCGGAGATGGAACTTAAGTTCCTCGGAAAAGAGATCGACGTCCTCACTCCCGAGCAGGAGAAGTACCTGAACAGTTACGACCTGTAAGACCCGCCCGATGATGGTGTGAGTTTACGGACCTGAAGAAACAGCTGAAACCTCCAAAGTTAGGATAAGAAGACGAAAAAGAGTCATCTTATCCTAACTTTTTGGGTTTGTGGATTATGAAATCCGGAGAAGCGGATGCAAAAGTTAGGATAAGAAGAAGAAAAAGAGTCATCTTATCCTAACTTTCTAGGGTTGTGGGTTATGAAATCCGGAGAAACGGATGCAGAAGTTAGGATAAGAAGACGAAAAAGAGTCATCTTATCCTAACTTTTTGGGTTTGCGGGTAATGAAATCCGGAGAAACGGATGCAAAAGTTAGGATAGGAAGACGAAAAAGAGTCATCTTATCCTAACTTTCTAGGTTTGTGGGTTATGAAATCCGGAGAAACGGATGCAAAAGTTAGGATAAAACAGAC
>JAEELB010000114.1 GCA_016288705.1 Lachnospiraceae bacterium
ACTCCTGCGGGAACTTCACCGTTTGCCACATCGGTCACCACCGAATTGCCCTTTGAAACCGTATTGGACTTCGTTGCGGTAGCGCCGGCCGCGTCGGCAGCCGGTGTTGCGGCTGCAGCAGGGGTAGTGGCAGCGGGGGTCGTCGTCGCGGCGGGGGTGGTGGCAGGGGTCGCAGCGCCCGTATTACCCTCGGTCGAAGGAGCTGCCGCGTTGCCGTCTCCGGCTGCTTTATTTTCATCCGCGTTCCTGTTATTCGTATCCGTATTCGCAGAGGTATCCACTTCGGTCACCTTCAGAAGATCGCCCCTGATGTAGCCCGTGCTCCCTCCGTTATAATCGACCTGATACCAGAGTGTGCCGTCCGAATCCTTTTCACTGCCTTTGACGGTCACCTTTGTGTCGGGCGACACAGTGGCAATGGCATTGGCGTTCTGGTCCGCGGCCGATCTGACGTTTACGGCTTTGGTCGCGGTCACGATCCCGGTCTGGTCCGCAAGAGCATACGCGGGCACCAGCAGCATGGCGGCAAGAGCCAAGGCCGTGATCCTCAATGTCCTCTTAGCAACAGTCACTTTACTTTTTTTCATTTCTCCCTCCGTTTTCACCTCGCATGAATCTCCGCTCACCGTGGGCCAAGGCCTGGCGTTCATTTACTATACCTGATATATTTCTGTTCTCCTGATGCATCTTCCTGGTTTCCGCTTCCAGCTTCTCGTGCATGTTCTTCTCACACTCGGGGCAGTACTTCCCCCACCTGATGGATACGCCGCATATCTCGCACTTGAGAAAAGTCATGGAGTTTTCGCTTACCTCGAACCTGCCTTCCTTGAGCATGCGGAGCACCCTGGACCTGGACACCCCCGTATCCGCGACTATCTGGCCCATGTTGGCGCCCTTGTGCTGTTCGAGATAATTCCTCACCTTTCCGTAATCGTCAAAGGCTTTTTCCCCGCAGTCTTCACACCTGTACTCGCCGACGCCCTGAAACACCATAACGCCGCCGCACTTTTCACACAACTTCGGAACATCATACTGTTCCAGATGTAAAAGGTCAAGCCCGCCTTCGTTCACTCCGTATCCCATGAGATCTCCCGAATTATGTCTGATGCTATGTCCTGTCTCATATATTTGCCGGAAAAATCTATGAGCGAAGCCCCTTTGTAGGCTTTCTCCCTCGCCTCACGGATATCCGCGCCCAGAGCTGTCACTCCCAGAACTCTTCCGCCGTTTGTCACGATCTCTCCATCCTTCAGACCCGTGCCGGCGTGGAACACAAAGGTATCTTCCTGCTCTGCGGCCCTGTCAAGCCCGTCTATCCTGAATCCCTTCTCATAGGAAAGGGGATATCCCGAAGATGAAAGGATGACGCACACCGCGGCCTTGTCGGAAAACTCCAGCTCCACATCCGAAAGTCTGCCCTCCGCGCAGGCCAGAAACACCTCCAGAAGATCGTTCTTCATCCTGGGAAGGATGACCTGGGTCTCGGGATCTCCGAATCTGGCGTTGTATTCCAGAACCTTTGGCCCGGACTTCGTCATAATGAGCCCGAAGAAGATGACCCCGGAAAAAGGTCTGCCCTCCGCGGACATGGCCCTGACCGTGGGCATGAAAATGTGATCCATGCACCATTTCTCCGTCTTCTCATCGAAGAAAGGCACAGGTGAATAATTGCCCATGCCGCCGGTGTTGGGGCCTTTATTTCCCGTATACGCCCTCTTGTAATCCTGTGAGGAGGACATGACCCGTATGGTCTCTCCGTCGGTAAAGGTGAGGACGGAAACCTCAGGTCCTGTAAGGAACTCCTCTATCACGATCCGGTCTCCGGAGGAGCCGAATTTACGTTCCTCCATGATCGTGCTGACGGCGCCTTCCGCTTCATCCTTGTCATTACAGATGATGACGCCCTTTCCCAGCGCGGGACCGTCCGCCTTGACCACGACGGGGAAAGAGGACTGTCCGAGATAGCTCAACGCTTCCTCCCTGTTGTCGAAGACTTTGAATTTACCGGTAGGAATGTCATACTTCTCCATAAGCTCCTTGGAGAAAGCCTTGCTGCCTTCAAGTATCGCGGCGTTCTTTCTGGGGCCGAATATCTTCAGTCCCCTGGCCTCAAACACATCGACTATCCCGCCTATCAGGGGATCGTCCATCCCCACCACCGTGAGACCGATATCGTGTCCCGCGGCAAAATCCGCCAGGGCGTCAAATTCCATGGCTCCGATATCCACCCTCTCGCAATCCAGGGCTATTCCCGCATTGCCGGGAGCGCAATAAAGCTTGTCAAGGCCGGGGCTTTTGAGCAGGCTTTTCACTATGGCATGTTCTCTTCCGCCGCTGCCTACCACAAGTACGTTCATCTCACCGTAACCCTCCTGCCTTCAACCGCAACTCTGCCCTCGGCGATCAGTTCCACTGCCCGGGGCAGGATGACATGTTCCGCTTCCTTCATGACTCTTTTCTGCAATATCTCGGGGGTGTCACCTTCCTGAACGGCGACCGCCTTCTGCAGTATTATGGGACCCGTATCCGTGCCGCTGTCCACAAAATGGACCGTTGCTCCGGTTATCCTGACGCCCCTCTTCAAAGCTTCCTCGTGTACTTTGAGCCCGTAAAATCCCTTCCCGCAAAATGAGGGTATGAGAGAGGGATGTATGTTTATGATCCTGTTGCTGTATTTCCTTACAAAGCCTTCCGGAAGGACCACCAGATATCCTGCCAGCACTATAAGATCCGGACAGACCTCGCTCACGGCCTTATCCAGTCTTTCTTCAAATGTCTTCCTGTCGGGGCTGTCGGAAGGAGAGACCGTAACGGCTTCTATCCCCGCCTTTTCCGCCCTTTCCAGAGCAAATGCGGAGTGGGAACTGGAGATCACCCTGACGATCTGCGCTCCCTTGACGGTCCCATCTCCGATGGCGTCAATGAGGGCCTGGAGATTCGTTCCTCCGCCCGACACGCATACCACTGTCTTCAGCAAAACAAAACGTCCTTCCCGCCTTTTACAACTTCCCCGATGATGAACGCCTTCTCTCCCGAGGCCGAAAGCGCGCGGAGTACCCCGTCTGCGTCTTCCTGTGATACCGCAAGCACCATGCCGATACCCATGTTGAAGGTATTGTACATGATCCTGTCCTCTATGCCTCCCTTTTCCTGAAGGAGGCTGAATACGGGAGGGATATCCCAGGAGCCCTTTCTGACCGAGGCCGTGAGTCCCTGCGGCAGCATCCTGGGTATGTTCTCATAAAATCCGCCGCCGGTGATGTGTGAACAGCCTTTTACAGTGATCCCGGATTCCTTTACTGCTCTGAGAGCCCCCACATAGATCTTCGTGGGAGTCATGAGCACATCCGAAAGAGTGGCCCCCAGATCCCGGTCGTATCTGTCCAGCCCCTTGGAGGTCATATCGAATACTTTTCGCACAAGGGAGAAACCGTTACTGTGAACGCCGGATGAAGCAAGACCCAGAAGCACGTCCCCCTCCCCGATGTTCTCTCCCGTGATCAGCTCGCTCCTGTCGGCGACGCCTGCGCAGAACCCTGCCAGGTCGTACTCATCTTCGGGATAGAAGCCGGGCATCTCGGCAGTTTCACCGCCGATAAGGGAGGCGCCAGCCATCCTGCAGCCCTCCGCCACGCCCTTCACTATCATTGCAATCTTTTCGGGCTCATTGTGACCGCAGGCGATGTAATCCAGGAAAAACAGGGGTTCCCCGCCGGCGCATGCAACGTCGTTCACGCACATGGCCACACAGTCGATTCCCACGGTGTCATGCCTGCCCGTCAGAAACGCCAGTTTCAGCTTTGTGCCCACGCCGTCTGTTCCGGACAGCATCACCGGATCCTTCATGTCCTTTATCTTCGACAGCGAAAAGGCGCCGGAAAAGCCTCCCAGATCCCCAAGGACCTCGGGTCTGTAGGTCTCCTTCACATATCCCCTTATCAGTTCGGTGGACCTGTATCCGGCTTCTATATCCACACCGGCGCTTTTGTAATCAAGTGCCATTTCTTCTCTCCCGATCCTTTTAAAGAAGTTCCCTGTAACCCTTTTCCTGCAGGAGCTTGTCCTTTTCCCCCACATCCAGGGCCATTTTTTTCTTGTATTCCTTAAGCTTGCGGAGAAGCTCCCCGTCGGACGCCGCCAGTATCTTAAGCGCCATAAGGGCGGCATTTTTCGCTCCGTCCACAGAGACCACCGCGACGGGCACTCCGGGTGGCATCTGCAATTCCGACAGCAATGCGTCCACACCTCCGGGAAGGCCTCCGGATAAGGGCACGCCTATGACAGGCAGAGGAAATATCGCAGAGATCATACCGGGCAGATGAGCAGCCATCCCGGCCCCGGCTATAACAGCCTTTACCCCTCTGTCCTCCAGACCGCGGGCCCACTCAAACAGCGCGTCCGGATCCCTGTGAGCGGAAATGATCCTGATCTCATGCTCAACACCGAAGTCATCGAGGATTTCAGCGGCTTTACTCATCACTTTCATATCCGATGAACTCCCCATTATCACAGAAACCAAAGGCAAAACGCACCTCCAAAAAAGCATATTTCGCTTTATTTTACATCAAACCACAAGATATAGCAAGTCAAAGCACCATCATCACGATCATGGACGCCATCACCAGGGAGCAAAGGACTATGCCCGTCACGGGAAAGAGTTTGTAAGCGTCGGGCTCAAGGACCGACAGCACTCCGAGAGCAAGCCCCGCCACGGTCATAAGGAAAGTCAGAAAAACGGGCAGCGCCAGAGTTCCGCCAACATTTCCCGAGAGGTCCGAGGACTTTTTAATGGCATAAATAAGTGAACACAGTGAGATGAGTCCGAAAGCGGAAGCCACGACCCCTTTTTCGGGATGACTCTTTGATGTGTATTTGATCTTTTTCAAAGCGCCGCCCCGTACTCTGCGTAGTACTGTTCCAGAGCGGAGATCATATCCCGCGTCAGCGTCCCGTCCTCCTTCAGTATCTCAATGACCTCATGCATGGTGACGATGGCTCCGGTCCTGAATCCGTACTCATCCCTGATCTGTCTGAGGGCGGCCACATCCGTGCCGATCCCCTTCTCACAACGGTCCAGCGATACCACAAGCCCCGTGATCTCCACATCCGCCTGAGCCCTTATAACGGGCACGGTTTCTTCCATGGACTTTCCGGAAGTGGTCACGTCTTCGACTATGAGCACCCTGTCCCCGTCCTTTAAGGGAGAGCCCAGAAGGATGCCCTTATCGCCGTGATCCTTGATCTCCTTACGGTTGGAGCAATATCTTACATCCCTCCCGTAAAGCCTGTTCACGGCTTCGGAGGTGACCACGGAAAGAGGTATCCCCTTGTAAGCGGGGCCGAAGATGACGTCATAGGAGTCCCCGTACATATCCTCAGCCGCCCGGGCGTAGAATTCCCCAAGCTTCATAAGGCTGCTGCCGGTAACGTAAGCCCCGGCGTTCATGAAGAACGGGGACTTCCTGCCGCTCTTCAGGGTGAATTCCCCGAACCTGAGCGCCCCGCAGGACATGATAAAGGCCGTGAACTCTTTTTTGTAATCACTTATTTCGGAAATACTCATATCCTCACATCTTTCCGGATTTCCTGAGGGCGTTGTCTATATCCTCTTTCATGGAAAGCACTGCTTCCCTGGCCGCCTCGTCAAAATGGTCTTCACCGTATTTCTTGTATTCTTCCTGCTTCCAGGCTCCTATGATCCCCCTGGAAGAATTCACCAGCACGCCCTCTCCTTCGCTGTCAAAGAGAGGGATCAGATCATCGCCTTTTCCTCCCTGGGCTCCGTATCCGGGCACCAGGATGAAGGTGTGAGGCATGAGCTGTCTCATCTTCTGCCCGAACTCGGGATAAGTGGCCCCCACCACGGCGCCAACGTCGGACCATTTTCCGTGCATGAGGGAGGAGCCCCACTCGCTTACCTTCGCGGCCACTCTTTCGCAGAGCATCTCACCGGAGGCCAGCTTCAGATCCTGGAATTCACCGCTGGAAGGATTGGAGGTCTTGACCAGAACGAAGATGCCCCTCCCGTTTTCGCGGCACACCTTTGTAAACGGCTCTATCCCGTCGCTGCCGAGATAAGGGTTCACGGTGCACATATCCGTATCGAACCCCGTAAGCCAGGTGTGTCCGAATCTCACCCTTCCTAAGTGGCCGTCGGCGTAACCTTCGGCCGAGGATCCTATATCGTTTCTCTTTACATCGCCGATGACTATGAGTCCCTTGCTCCTGGCGTACCCCGCAGTCACCCTGTATGCCTCCAGTCCGGGAGTCCCGAACCTTTCATACATGGCTATCTGGAGCTTAACGGCGGGGACAAGCTCCGCAACTGCGTCGATTATCGCCAGATTGAATCTGAGAAATGAATCCGAAACCGCAAGAAGCGAATCTCCTCTGTCCTCTGAAGCCGCTTTCTTCAGGCTTTCGGGCACGAGAGAGAGCTGGGGATCCAGCCCGACCACTATGCAGGTTCCCTTATCCTTAATTGCCTGAACCAGTTTTTCTATCATCACAAACCTCCGTCATTGATCACGGGCAGCGTCCGGAAGGGCCGAAGCGCTTCCCGAATGGATCACCTTGTGCTGAGAAAGGCGTACTCCCGCGCGCCGTCCTCGTCTCCGGGCCACAGGCCCGTATATTCCGCGGCTCTTTCCCTGGCTGCAGTGAAATCGCCGAGGCGCTCGTAAGCGCATATCTCATTAAACTTCAGCACCTGAAGCATATCCTCCGATCCGTCGGACGCGATCCCCGACTGAAACGCGCTGAGGGCGTCTCTGGGATTATCACGCTGAAGCTCGCATAGCCCCTTCTCATTCCACACCGGAACGCATTCCGGGTCGTCCTTCAGATAACTCTCATAGAATGACGCCGCATAGGCGTAGTCCTTATTTGCCATATATACCCTGCCGAGGGCCAGGACCGTTTCGGGCGTCCGGTTTCTGTTGAAGGCCCGCTCCAGCGATTCTCTGGCCTGGTCGTAATTTCCCATGCAATAATAGATCCGCCCCAGATCGTAATCCGTTATGGATTTTCCGCCTCTGTCAAGCATCCCCTGCAGCACCGTGGTCCCCGCCTCGATAAAACCGGCGTCGGCCATGGCGTTGTACATATCGATGCCCCTGTCATAATCCGAGTCGTCGATGGACAGGGCTTTGTTGAAATCGGCAGCGGCGGCATCGGCGTTCCCCTGAGCCAGTTCCACCATGCCTCTTTCATAATACGCATCCGCATCCGAGCGGTTGAGGGAAATGATGGTATTGTAGATGCTTATGGCCTTGTCCGACTCCCCGATCTTGTGGTAGCAGCAGGCCAGATAATAATTCATGTCATAATCCACGTCGGTGGGAAGGATATTGTTCATCCGAAGAGCCTCGGAAAAAGAATCAACAGCAGAAGCGTAATCGGACTGACCCATGCGGGCGATGCCTTCGCCCCTGAGTATAAGGCGCCGGTCTTCCCCCGCTTCTCTCGCCAGGGAAAACAGTTCGAGGGCGGTCTCATAATCACCGTCGGAGATCGCCAGCATTCCCGCCTCCGTGTTTTCGTTCCCTTTTCCGCACCCGGAAATAAGAACGCAAAACACAAGGGCTGCCGACACCCCCAATGCTCTCATTATTCTGCTGCTGATCTTAAGTCGCGACATAATCCTGTGTATTATAACCTACAGGTGCCTTTTCGGTCAATCACATCGGGAGGGGCATCAGGGAGTGAAATGACCGCCGTTCCCGATGAGGTTCTCCAGGAAGACACGGTTGAATCCTTCCGTTTCGGCAAGTTCTATGTGAACGGCGCGGGAGAGCAGGTTTCCGAGTTCTTCCGGATTTCCGGATTTCAGGTATTTCACCGCCCCGGACAGGGAGGTGTTTCCGACGGTCCTTACCCTGCCTTTAAGACCTGCGGGCAGCAGCCCCGAAGCCACGGCGCTCTCTTCCCTGAGTCCCATCCCGAACCCTCCCGCCACATAGGCGGTATATGAGGACAGATCCTCCTCCCCCGCCTTCTTAAGGAGTATCTCAATCCCGGCCCTTACAGCCGCTATGGCGTACTTCAGCGCTTCGATATCCTTACCCGTGACAGAGAGCTGTCTTCCGTCGGGAGTCCCGCACACGGGGAAGCCTTTTTCCCTGTATTTTTCCGGAAGGCCGAAGCCCTCTTCGAGCACCCTTCTCTCATTAAGGATCCCGATGATATCTATCAGACCCGTGCCGCAGATACCCACGGGAGCTTCATCTCCTATGGTCTTTATCCTTAGGTCTCCGTCAGGGCCGGCCTGAACGCAGCAGACGGCCCCCTTTACGCTCCCGGTGCCGCAGGATATCTGTCCCCCCTCAAAAGCCGGTCCCGCGGCGGCGGAGGTCACATAAAGGGTTTCGCCGTTGTACACGGCGATCTCCGCATTTGTGCCGAGATCGATGAATACCGCCTTTTCTCCCTTCCCGACAAAGGAAAGGCTGTATATCCCGGAAAGGATATCCCCTCCCACAAACGCCGAAAATCCCGGCAGGAGTGTGACGGGAACCCCTTTCAGCGCCCCCTCCTCGGGTATCATTTCCTTTAGGGAAATGTCTCCCGGGTCAAAAGGGCTCATCCTGAGCCCCTTTAATGATCCTCCGGAAAAGATATGCCTCATGGCCGTATTTGCCGAGATCACCACCCTGTCAACGCAGGTGCAGCCGGACCTGTCAAGAAGATCCGATATCAGTCTCTCTGCATCGCTCCTCAGAAGGGAAGTAAGTTTATGCGCCTCGCCTCCCTCGTAAGCCGTCACTCTGCTCAGCACGTCGGCGCCGTACCGCCTCCCGCTGTTGACCGCAGAGCCGGAAAGGGGAGGGCCGCCTTCCTCCGGAACAAGGGACGCAGCAAGGGTCGTGGTGCCTATATCAAGCGCCACGGAGCACCTCTTTACGCGGGCGCAACGAGCGCCTTCGGACAACTTCCTCTCATGGGTTCCGGAACTGCCGGGAGTCATGTCCCCGGCTCCCGGGCCGCCCCCGGTTACCGCGGAAAAAAAGTTTCCCTTAAATTCCGGCATCCTCACGGCAGCATCGCATGAAAGCCGCGAAGTACAGGCAAGTCTGAAGCCGGTCCTTATTTCCCTGTCGGTGAGGAACATCCTGTCGCTGTCGGAAGGGGCAGGGGCCCCCGAGGTGAACAGGACCCTGCACTTTCCGCAGCCTCCCCTTCCCCCGCAGGGCATTTCAAGTCCGATGCCCGCTCCGGACACAGCCTTTGAAACAGTATCAGGGCAGGGTACCAAAGCCTGTACCCTGCCCT
>JAEELB010000009.1 GCA_016288705.1 Lachnospiraceae bacterium
GGAATATTTTGATGCCGTTATCAGTGTGGACGCGTATCACTACTTTGGGTGTAAAGAAGGGATATTTACTGATAAAGTATTGCCCTACGTCAAAAGAGGTGGTTGTGTGATGATTGCTGTTCCGGGATTAAAGGAACAGCCGCAGGGTGAACTGAAACAGCTGTTTGAGACTTGGGCAGAAGGCGATGATTCGGAACTTTTCAAGACAGCAGTTTGGTGGGAGAAACTGTTGAAGAATGAGTGTGGAGACCGATGCAATATCGAAGTCAAGGACGCTGTTTGTTACGATGTCGCTTGGCAGGAGTGGTTTGAATCAGGCCATGAATATGGCATTCGTGATAAGGAGTTTCTGGATAAAGGTCTGTATGATATTTTGAATTTCCTTCTAATCTATGTCAGGAAAGAGTGATCTCGACAAATTACAGCTTGTGGAGATGATAAAGTGACGATAGAGATATTACTGGAGAAACCATACTGGATCATAGACATCCTTCCTAAGCAGGTCCCTAAGGACAGCCCGGGGCAATATTTTGCAATTGAGGATTTCTTTCTTAAGGAACAGCTTTCGGAGATTAAGAAGAAGCATATCAACGTGATCCTAAAGTTGAACTGTTATAGGGATATCACGATAGATGATGAAAAGAATCCGGCACCTGAGCAGATCCGGGATACGATACTTAATCGATATGTTTACATCATGATAGGAGATGCCATGATCCTTTCAGAACCGGATGATACGCATTTAACGGTATTTAACCCTGATGAAGAATTGCTGGATCTGATCAAGGATCTCTCTCCTTCGGAAGGATTATTTGTCTGGAAAGGAAACGCGGATGAAAGTTAAGTTAGAGCCGCTTACGTCTGATGATCGCGAGCAGTTTATAAAAGATAATCAGGAAGCTTTCAATTACGGCGCAATGGAAGAGTTTGGGATGCGTGACGATCATTTTGAAGAGGATGATCAGATCATTTCCCGTGATACCATTGAAAAGTCGATAGATGGCGGAGAAGCATATCGCATCATGTGTGACGGCAAGCCTGCCGGAGGTGTAGTTATCAGAGTTGATGGCGAAAGAGGTGACCTGGATCTTCTTTTTGTATCTCCGAAAGCGCATAGTAAAGGAATCGGCCATGCTGCCTGGTGCGAGGTTGAGAAGCTGCATCCTGAGGTAACAGTCTGGGAGACAGTTACTCCTTATTTTGAAAAAAGGAACATCCACTTCTACGTGAACAGATGCGGTTTTCATATCGTAGAGTTCTATAACAGCCATCATCCTGATCCTAATGATCCCGATGCAGAAATGGGCGAACCGGATAATCAGTTTCCGGAAGGAATGTTCAAGTTTGAGAAGAGGATGAAGTAGTTTTATCTTTTAATAGAACTCAATAAGGACATAGTCCATTTCTTCGTAGCTTCAAAGGTCGAAAGGGAAAGAGCCTTCAAGAGAGCTTGATCGCTTGGAAATACGCTTCTTTATTAGTCTTGCTATTCGATTTTACCACCCATGCATCAAGAAGGCAGAACTCAGATCTTAACCTTCGCATACCTGTTCCCGGCCTTCTTTAGCTGTTTCTTCACGGCCTTCTTGTCTGCCTTGGTCCGGACGTAGATCTTCAGCTTCTTCGAGGTGCCTTTCAGGCAGTTTTTGCGCAGCTCGATCTTGCTCTTATTCTTGTTCTTTTGCGATGCGGCCGCTTTTGTCTCTACAGATGTGCCAATTCTTATCTCTTTTAGATTCGCGCAGCCGGCAAAGGCGTTTTTGCCGATCGTCTTGATCCCTTCGCCAAACGCCACGCTTATGAGTTCTGTATTGCGTTCAAACGCTTTGTCTCCGATCGCGGTCACCGGATAGGTCTTCCCGTCAGCACCTTCGAATTGGTCGTTCAGAACATAGTCGCCGGCTGCCCCGGTGTCTTTTTGCACGGTGAGGCCGTTCTCTGTACCGGTCAACACGTACTTTGAAGTTTCTCCGCCTTCCGTCTCTGAGCCGGTGATATTGACTGCGCCTTTGCCGTCTTTTTCGACGGTTTCCTCGCTCTTGTCGCCGTTTGGCTGCGTGATGGTCTGCGTCAGCGTATTCGAGTTATCGGGTTTCTGTACTTCCGTGGTTACGGTTTCAACGCCGTTTTCACAGGTCTCTGTTTTGAGCGTGACGTTGCCTTCAGCGTCGGTTTCTCTCGAACTTGTTTCCGAGAAAATGATCTTACCATCGGGATCACGGACTTCCTTCGAGCTAAAGAAGTCGCCGCTTCCGTCGCCTTTTGTGGTCATTTCGGACTCGGTGGAACCGGTCGCGTCCTTCGTATAGGACTTCTCGGTCACGTCACCGGTGGCCGCGTCTGTTACGTGGGAAGCGCTGCGTTCTTCTGTTATATTCCCATCCTTATCCCTCGCAACAAACGTCTCCTTATAGTCTTCATTAGGCTGGGTGACCTTATCGTAGTCTGTGGTCGAACCGTCAGCGGCTCTGGTATCCTCTTTTTCGGTCACAACCATATTCTTATCGGTATTCCTGCTTGCAGAGGCTTCCTCCGTAGTCCCATCCGCGTTCTTGACTAAACTGCTTGTAGTATAGTCCCCGTTTGTTTTCTCCAGCCTTGCGGATTCGGCCACGTTGCCATCTTTATCCTTGGTGGCCGTATGCTCCTTGATCGTTCCGTCCAGCTCCTTCACGGTAATGGTTTTGGTCCCTTCACCGTTTTTATTTGTCCCATCAACGATCGTTGTGGTAGAGCCGTCAAAGTTTGCTCTGACAGTAGCGCGGAAGGGCAATTCCGTGATAAGATATAGGCATCTTATCTGAAGGAGGATTCTGCTATGAGAATAAAGAAACTGGTTGCTGGGGTTCTGGTTGCTGCACTTGCTCTGACGGGAGCACCGATTAATTCCGTCAGAGGGGCAAACGCATACACTGCTGAAGTAATTTCTTCAAACGTTACTGTCAAAGCGGGTGAGACCATGACGATAAAGCAGGATGCTCCGGTAGAGATTACATCCGGCGGGAGCCTGACGGTTGAGAGCGGAGGAACCCTGATATTGGAGTACGGAGCAACGCTCACAAACAACGGCAGTTTTGTCATCAAACAGGGAGGCTATGTCAGTGTACTTGATAATGCATCAATCGTAAGCAAAGAGGAAGCCGTTACAGTAGATGGTATTATCAATATCACAGGAATTTTAGATGGCTCTGTTTCCGGTACGGGAAGAGTCTACACCGTTATGGGAATGGAAATTACTACGGTGAATGATGGCGTGTATGTCAATAGCATTCCTGTGAAGAAAGGGAAATACATGACCGGGAAGATTGCATTTTGCGGACTTTCGCCGGAGACAGGTGCAGAGAAAGAACCGAATGACTGGCTGGGAGAAATGGGGATTATCACTGACAGTGTGGAGCAGATAAATTCCTCGCTTTATGGATTTGATCAGGATCAGATCATCACTCGGCGAATTGGGAATCAGGGTAAGTATTTTACGCTGGATAAGTTATCCTACGAAAACAACGCAGGAAACATCGGAAAATTAGTAACGTCCATGCTTGGAAGTTATGTAGACACGGATGGGACAGAATACTGGGCACTGCGGAAGTTGGATAATATCGGAGATAAAGTTTTCGTCAGATGGGGCGAGCGCTGGCCGGGTCAGGCTTGCTCCTATGATGAGACCACTGGGATCTTTATCATGGATGAACGGTTCGACGCTGACTTTAAGGGTGTTTGGAAAGGGATAAACGATCCTGATCCTGAACCGGATCCAGAGGTTACCCCCGATAAGACCATCAAAGTTGGAGATTCTGTAAAACTCACCGTAAAGAAGAAAGTCTCTA
>JAEELB010000115.1 GCA_016288705.1 Lachnospiraceae bacterium
CCCGAAGACCAGGTGACCGACTTGTCCGCTGCGTCATCGGGCTCAACCGTAGCGGTGAGGGTGACCGTCTCCCCGATGAGAATTGTGGCTTCTCCGGGCTCAACCTCAACCCCTGTGACTGCCACCACCGGCTCTGTCACGGTGACGGTACACATGGCCTTTTTTGTGCGATCGCTGTTGCTCACCACGGTTATCAGGGTATTTCCGGCGCCCTGAGCAGTCACTTTGCCTTCTTCATCCACGGTCACAACGCTCTCATTTTTACTCTCTATGGTCACGGTCTTGTCCGACGCGTCGGAAGGGAGCACCGTGATCTTGAGTGAAGAAGTCTCACCCACCTCCATATAAAGGGAAGTGGGATCTATGACTACGCTCGTCACATCCACGTTTCCGCCGTGGGGATACCTTTCATAATGGATCTCCGGGTCCGTGCCATCGTCGAAACTGACCTCCAGGTCTTTCCAGGCCTCCTCTTTCCCGCCGTAATAAATGTCCGTGATCCCCTTGTCCCCGGGAAATGCAGGGGAAGCTATCTTTTCCACCGTGGAAGGAACAGACACTATCTTCAGGTCTTCATTTTCCCCGAAGGCCTGATAACCTATCTCTTTTGTCTGGGGCGGCAGCACGACTTCGCCGAGGGAACATCTGTAAAAGGCTCTGGCCCCGATGCTCGTGCACAGGCTCCCCTCTTCGAAGGTCACTTTTTTAAGGGATGAACTGCAGAATGCTCCCGGCCCGATCGACTTAACGGTCGCGGGTATGGTGATGCCATCCGGGATATCGATGATGCAGCCGTAGAACAGGCCGCAGTTGTAATTGCTGTTGGAAGAGATCTTTGTCACCTGACCGAAGTTCAGCTCCGTGATCCTGGCTCCCCTGAAGGGGCTTGAATTGTTGTCCTGGTCGGAGATATCGCTGTTTATAGTGACCGTTCTCAGAGTGTCGATCCCCGAGAAAGCCTGATCTCCGATGGAGACCACGCTCTTAGGGACAGTGATGCTCTTTATCTTCGTCCCGTAAAACGCCTTTTCACCTATGGAGGCCAGCTGGGACCCTGCGGCGAAGGTCAGTCCCGTAAGCTTTGAGTTACAGAAGGCTCCGGGCCCTATGTGTTCCACCGAAGAGGGCACCGTCAGTCCCGTGTTCAGGGTACAGCCGTAGAACAGGCCGTCGCTGCTGGTATTGTTCGGGGATATCTCCGTGACCTTGGTGCCGAAGGTGAGCTTTGTGAGAGTGTCTCCCTCAAAAGGAGACGAGGTGGGAGGGAGTTCGGATATATTGCTGTCAATAAGGACAGTGGTCAGGTCATCATTTCCGGAGAAGGCGTTATCCCCTATGCTTGTGATGCTCCCGGTGATGGTCAGATCCGTGAGGCCAGTGCCGAAAAAGGCCCTGACGCCTATGGACTTGAGATCCGGCGCCTGTGAAAAGCTGACGCTCTTGAGCAAAGCCCTGCCTTCAAATGCGTTATCCGCAATGGCTTTACACTTTCCGGGGATCACCACATCGGTGACGGTTTCTTTTTTAAGGCCGGTTATGACGGTGTCATCTTCTTCGTCCCATGTAAAATCGCTCTCCTCTGAAGCGCTGGCCCGGACAGGATCCAAACGGTCTGCAGGTTCTGCCGCCGTCCCCCGGATTCCGTCCGCTCCTGCGTACGCCGGCAGAAGCAAGGCCATCAGCAGCGCCGGAAATATGGTTCTGATCATTTTATTCATGCTGTTCTCCTGCAGGATGTGACCCGGTCACTTCACAATGAGCTCGCTGTAGGCGGAATTAAAGCCCTCGCCGTCAGCGGTCACAATGTAGCTTCCGGGAGTCACCGAAGGATCCACCGTGACCACATTGCCATCGATCTTTATCCCGTCATGCTTTCCCTGTATGTCCCATGTAACTGCGGGTCTGTCCCCTTTTCTTTTGGGGCTGGCGAGAAGGAAGGTGATCTTCTTGCTCTTGCCCTTCCGGAGATCCGGAGCTTTTATCTCCTTCAAGGGATTACCCACGGTCATGTATTTATTATCGGCAGAATGCACCTCAACATCAAGAGTCTTGCTGAATCCTCCGCCCTTCACCGTCACTGTGGCGTAGGCTCCCGGGGCGGTGGCGGTCACATACCCGGACCTTGATACCTTGACGCCCTTGCCGGATACTTTGAAGGTCAGGCTGCGGTAGTCCGTATTCCCCAAAGTCGTGTTCACCACCAGCCGTTTCCCTTCTCCCACATTCAGTTTAAGGGGCTGGGTATGATCTATGACAAGGCTGGTGACGGGCTTTTTCACAATGACCTTCGTGTAGGCCTGGGTTATGTTCCCCGCCCGGTCGGTCACGTTCCAGATCACATAGGTCGCCCCGGCATCCAGAGCCGTGATGGCAAATGAGACCTTATTACCCTTTGCGTTCCTGCCCACTTCCTTTACGGTGCACACTCCGCCCTTCAGGACCCCCGGGGTGACCGTCTTCCCTGCGAGAAGAGGAGGCAGTGATACGTTTATGGTCTTGGTTTTGTCACATACAAGTGTCACCTTTTTCTTCGAGCTTATCTTTGAACCTTCCTCGCCCACCGCAATAGCCGGGGAATTGCCGTCTACCGTGATGTTGTAGATAATGGGTTCGCAGGGTCCGTAAGACGCTTTGACTACGGCGGTGCCTGTTTTCCTGGCGGTGACCACCCCGTTCTTCACGGTGACGCATTTCAGAGGATCGGAGGTCACTTCCCACCTTATGCCGTAAATATACCTTCCGGTCTTGCTCGTCGTGAGGCGCCTTACCTCGCCGGGGATCATCTCCAGCTCGCGGTCTTCTTCATCGGCCTCCAGTACGATTTCGTCCTCCGGCTCCTCCGGTTCCTCGGGATCGTCCTCCTCAGCGGGATCGGATTTCACGATGCCCGCATACTCCCAAAGGGATTCGTGCTCCTTAAGATTGATCCTTATGGCGGGGCGCACGCACACTCTCCTGTTGGTGACGCTCAGACTGCTGGCGTTGACCTCTCCCCCGCCGTACACCCGGGAAGCGTAGGATCTGATATACCCCGGAGAGCGGAGCCACCAGTCGGCGTTTGAACCGGCGATGTATCCCGTATAGCCCTCCTTATCCTCGATAAATGAGGTGGCCACAGCCGATCTGGAGGGATCTGCCCCGGTGAGATACTGCTTTGACGATGATCCCGGAGCCGAGAACCTGTTTTTGATAAATCCGTACTTTGCCGTCATCGCCTCCGAAAGGGAGAGACAGAATACTGCGTCTCTGGTCTCATTTCCGCCATCAGCGCCCCAAACCGGATTGTCTTCATTTTCGAGAGTAGACACAAAGATCGCATCTATCTCTTCCGCCGAAAAAGCGTTTGTGATGAAGCCGTCCTTTAAATATCCCTCATCCGAATTCAGAAACGCCCTGAGAGTGCTTTCTTCCCAGGTGATGGATTCATCGGTTCCGTTGTATTCCAGGATATCCAGAAGGGTGTCGGACAAAAGGAGCGCATTTCCTTCCCCGTCGATGTCCAGTACGCGCCATTTTATGGGATCCTTTACATCATTCCTGTCCACCCTTCCGTCCTCATGGGAATCCTCTGCGTCAGAATCCGTATTCTGCCAGTAATTCCCGAAATACACGCAGTCCCAGGTGGTTACGCCGTTACGGGTGGAAGGCTTTTTGATGGTTGATATGTAAATTGATACCGTCACCTTGCACTCTGCGGTGAACCCGCCGTCATTGGTGGTCGCTTTGATCACGGCGTTCCCCGCCTTAAGACCCGTGACCTTACCGTTCGGATCCACGGAAGCCACGGTATCGTCCGAGGACTCCCAGGTGACGGTCTGATCCGTCGCATCCGAAGGCTCTATCACGGGAGTGAGAGTCTTTGTCTCACCCTCCCAGAGTGACAATTCTTTTGGAAGGGATACGCCGGTTACCTTTGTGTCCTCGGTGGGATCCGGCTCCGGTGGATCGGAACTCACCTTCCCGGCAGATTCCCATACATCACTGTATGTCTTCAGATCTATTCTCAAGGCAGGGCGGACGCAGACCGAGTAATCGTACATTTGTGTACCCAGCGCACTGACACCACCGCTTGAACCTGTGGTCGAAGCGTAGACTTCATCTCCTCCGGGCGTCCGGAGCCACCAGGAGTTATACGGATCGTCAGGATTAAGATTCACGAAAAGATCCGAATCCTCAACATATTTTGTTATCACGGTCCTGCGCGTGTTGTCATCCTCCGTCCGGTGATTTTTCTCCAGGGTTGGATTCAGCTTCTTTGTGTAGACATTATTGATAAAGCCGTATCCCGAAGTCCTGGCCTCCTCCAGGGACAGACAGAAGACCTTGTCAACGGTCGCATCCCCGCCCGATGTTCCAAACACATCATTGTCGGGGTTTAACACCTCGGAGTTCGTAATAGCCTTTATTTCCGCAGCATTAAAGGCGTTATTCAGGAATCCGTCAAAAGAAAAATCCTTGCTGTCCCGGTTGACAGACTCATCATAGGAATTGAGGAAGGATCTCATCCGACTGTTACTCCAGGTCACATCCGCAAGGCCCTGGGTCCGGATGTAATCCATTGTATCAAGGCACTTATCCGAAAGGAGCAGCGCTTTGCCCCCGGAGTCTATATCCAGCACGCGCCATTTGATCTTCTGTTTGGCGTCCGCTCTGTAGGTGGTCCCGTCTTTCTCCGTATCTTTGGAATAGCAATGTCCGTCGCCGTTTGTGTCCTCCTGCCAGTAGTTCCCGAAATACACACAGTCCCAGGTGGAGATACCATCGGAAGTGACGGGCTTTCCGGGAAGGACTACCTGCTTCTCGGTCACGTCTATCACACAGGTATCGGTGAAACCCCCGTCATTTGTTGTGACCTTGAGGGTGGCTTTCCCCACGGAGACTGCCGTGACCTGTCCCGATTGAGCCACCGTGGCCACGCCTGCCGGAGTTATGCTGTAGGTAACGCTCTGATCGGTGGCGTCCGGAGGGAAAAATGAGGGAGTCAGAATGGTTTTATTTCCGACATATAACGGAATGCTTTCGGGAAGGCTCACGCCGTCAACCGGCTTTATAAGCTCCTCCGTTCCGTCGGAACCCACCTTTCCGGCATAGAGCCATACCCCCTGGTTTTGCTTAAGGTTGATCCTGAGGGCGGGGCGGACGAAACTATAGTTGAGGCCCAGTTCGACTCCAAGGGTATTTACCGCACCCTCGAAATGATTTCCGCTGCTTTCCTTACCCTGAACAAAAGCCGCATTGGTAGAACTGAATCCGGAAGCGGGGAGGCAGGTAGAACGAAGCCACCAGTTCTGGGACCAGTTCTGGGAATAAACGGAATCTCCCGAATACAGGGTTACATAAGCGGCGCGTGTCAGGTCCAGATCCGTGTGATACCGCTTTTGTGTCGTTCCACTGGGATCCGGGTACAAGAACTCATTCTCGAGGAAACCGTATTCTTCGGTGGTGGCTTCCTGTATGGACAGACAGAAGATCCGGTCTGTGGTGGCATTTCCTCCGCTATTTCCGAATACAGGGTTGTTGGGGTTCGGGACTGTTCCGTTTGTTATGGCTGCCTGCTCGTCTTCGGAAAAGGCATTTTTCAGAAAGCCGTCGGAGGAATGGTCCACACCGTCCTCATTCCTGCTTCCGTTATAGCAGTTCAGGTACGACCTGAGGACGCTGTTTTCCCAGGTTATGGCTCTGAATTCCTCGCTGTAGATTGCGCGATCCAAAAGCCTGTCCGCAAGCAGGAGCGCGTTTCCGCTCTCATCGATATCCAGCACACGCCAGAGGATGCGGTCCTTCCGGTCCTCCTTTGTAACCTTTCCGTCGCCGTTGGAATCCGAATCCTGCCAGTATCTCCCGAACCATACGCAGTCCCAGGTAGTGTGTGCATATTTGCCAAGGCCGCGGGTTATGACGGGCTTCCCGGGAATGACAGGAGGGGAGACCTCCTCCTCTGTTCCGTCTGAGGAGACCGTGCCGGCGTACGACCAAAAACCCGATGCCTCATTCAGGTTCAGCCTGAGAGCGGGCCGCAGGCTGGCTGCACTCGAAGTATATATCACGCTAGTTGTACCCGTCACAGCCACTCCGGATGCCCCGGCCCGGCCGCGAGCGGTAATAAACGATGCAGAAGCCGCATCCTTTCCGGGGGAGCGGAGCCACCAGGCGGATTTACTGTTTACCACATCCCAGTCGGCTACGTCTGATTTTGAGTCGTAGAAGTATCTTGTAAAACCGGCCTCACGGCTCGGATCATTATCCGTAATGTATTCGTTAAAATCATTTTTCAGGAAACCGTAGACTCTGTTCACAGCTTCATCCAGCGACAGGCAGAATATCCTGTCTGCGGTGTCTTCCCCGCCATCGGTATTATAGTAAAAATTATCGGGATTTTTCACGGAAGCGCTGCTGATCTTTGCCGCCTCTTCCGCAGTGAAAGCCCTCCGGAGAAAGCTCCTGTCATCTCCCGTATAATCAACACCGTCTGTATTTTGCGAATCGTCATAGCCGTTCAGAAATGACCTCAGGGTACAGGTTTTCCAGGTAACCTCGGAATCCGTTTCATTGTAGCGGGCCGCATCAAGGACCTTGTCCGAAAGAAGCAGAACGTTCCCGTCGTCATCTATGTCCAGAACTCTCCATTTAATGGGAAGCTTGTCATCTGCAGGATAGGTTGTCCCGCCGTCTGTCGTATCTTCCGCATAGCAGCGCCCGTCCCCGTTGGTATCCTCCTGCCAGTATCTCCCGAACCACACGCAGTCCCAGGTGGAGACAGAGCCTGTTGTTTTATTCACGATCCTCGGAACGCTGATCTGCGGGGCATCCCCTGTTCCTGCATAGTCAAGACCTTCACCGGTCTCGGCTTTTTCGGCCTGCACTGAACCCACAGAGCCAAAAGGCTGCTGAACCAGAAGTACAGCCGCCAGCATCAACGCCGGAATATGTTTGATCCGTTTACAGTTCTTTCGTCTCATATCTTCTCCCCGGTCGGCATGATCCCC
>JAEELB010000116.1 GCA_016288705.1 Lachnospiraceae bacterium
CGCGAGTCCTTTGTTAGGATAAGACTCGCTGTTTTCGCTGTTTTATCCTAACTTTCCGGGTTTTTCGTGGAGGCCGCGACTGTCACGCGAGCCCTTTGTTAGGATAAGACTCGCTGTTTCCGCTGTTTTATCCTAACTTTCCCGGTTTTTCGAAGAGGCCGCGACCGTCACGCGAGTCCTTTGTTAGGATAAGACTCGCTGTTTTCGCTGTTTTATCCTAACTTTCCGGGTTTTTCGTGGAGGGGATTTCGGGCGCGAACCACCGTTGTCAGGATACGACCCTGTAGAGGGCGCTATGACGAGAGGAACAAGACTCACCACCGCATAAAAGAGAGTTTCGAGAAGGAGAGGAGCAATACTCTAATCCTCCCCCACAAGATGGACCGTCACGTACTCATGCCCTGTTGCCGGCAGAAACTTGCCGGTCACATCGGAGGTTTTAATTTTCAGGCTGGAGGTGCATACGCAGGGGTGGCAGCCCAGATATTCAGCTTTCAGTACATCCTCGTCTATCAGGAGCTGCACCGCATGGTCTTTGTCATTTGCAAGGCCCATGACGCTGACGGCCCCTGGTTCTATATCAAGGTATTTCAGCATGTCCTCCGACTCCGCAAATGAAAGCCTGGCCGAGTTGATCTGTGATGACAGTTCCTTCGTTTTGAACTTTTTGTCTCCGGGCATCAGGAGGAGGTAAAACTTCGTTTTCTGCCTGTTGCAAAGAAACAGGTTCTTGCACATCACCACTCCCAGCACTGCGTCTATCTCATTGCAGGCTTCCATGTTAAGCGCAGGCTCATGATCGGTCCTGCCATACTCTATCCCCAGTTCGTCGAGAAGATCATAGGTCCTCACTTCTCTCGGCAATCTATCGCCAGTATTCTCAGGTCTTCCTTCATACAGTTCCATGGTCAATTTTCTCCTTAGTCATCTGTCCATTGCTCGCGGGACTGCTAGCCGTATCTTTTCCGCGGTCTCTTGCGCGCCGGCCTGCTGCTCGCCGGCCTACTACGAGTCTGTCTGCTGCTCGCCGGTTATCTGATCCAGAGGCTCCTCCCCCTGCCGGGTCAGGGCACGGCCGGATCTGCGGACTTTATTCCAGCCACCTGATTATAGCAAAGGGGGTCATGTCTATCAAACGTCACAAACCGCGCGCCGGGTTGGCGATGAGTTTTGAGCGGTCGCCGCCGATGTGCGATTGAGGTTTTGAAGAAATGGTTTTGAGCGGTCGTCGCTGATGTGCGATTGCGGCACTTTTCGACGAAGTCTAATTTTTTTTTGTCGTTGTTGCCCGTCCAGCCCAATCAGGCGACGAAAAATACCTCGGCCGCAGGCCGAGGGCTCTTTCTTTTTTCGTCGAAAATACGCATTTGAGAGATAAATCGACGATGATTTCGTCGATTTAGCCTTGAATGACTCGATTTCGACGAAATTGTTCGGCAGAGGGAGCGTCAGATCTTGTTCCATTTCGTCGCCGATATGCGTTTGCGGCTCTTTTCGGCGAAAATTATTGAGCGGTCGTCGCCGATGTGCGTTTGCGGCGGTTTTCGGCGAAGACTACGAGGCGGAGAGGGAGATATTTTCGCACAAGCCGGTCCGATTAGTCACTTTTCCGCGTGCCGGGCCCCGCAGCCTCAGGAGCCCCCGGCGGACGCCATGATCCACGGCCTCAAGTGCCCCCGACCGGCGGCTGGACCCACGACCTCGAGAACCCCGAGCCACGCCAGGATCTGCGCAAAAATGACCTCGAGAACCCCGAGCCACGCCAGGATAGGCGCAAAAATGCCCTCGAGAGCCACGGGCCACGCCAGGATAGGCGCAAAAATGCCCTCAAGAACCCCGGGCCGCGACGGATAGGCGCAAAAATGCCCGCGAGAGCCCCGGGTCACGGCTGGACCCACGCCCGCGAGAGTCCCGGGCTCCGACCGGAAAATTTTCCGTCCCCTATACTACCAACCACATGATATGTGATATAATTCTGACCTGAGTGATCACGATCACATCTTGCATACTGCAGGAGGATACCTATATATGAAAGACTGGAAGACGTCGAAGATCATCGCATTCATCGCAATGTGTGTCTCACTGAACGTTCTCGGGAGGATGCTGGCCGTCTGGCTTGACCTTCCATTGTGGATGGATTCATTCGGCACTGCGTTGTCCGCCTGTATAGCCGGGCCGGTCTGCGGCGCTTTGGTAGGCGTCACGGGAAATCTGGCCTACTGCGTCATCAACAGGCTCTCCGCTTTTTATTCCCTTACGAGCATTGCACTTGGCATAATCCTGGGCATTGCTGCGCGTCAGAAATGGTTCGACAGGTTCTACGGATTTATGAAGGCTGCATCCCTGGCAGTTTTCACCGGACTGATAGTGTCCGTGCCGATAAATATGCTGTTCGATCACGGTTACACCGGCAATAAATGGGGAAACGGCGTGATAGAATACCTGCTGGACAAGGACTGGCCGTTTTTCCTGAGCTGCATCATGGGGCAGCTGGCCCTGGAGTTCGGCGATAAAGTGCTGACGGTCGCAGTGGTATACCTGGTGATACTCTTCCGCCATTGGCGTCAGAGCCAGGATGATGATAATAATACCGGCCGTGACAAAGCCGGAGAGACGGCAGCGGCCCTGCTCATTGCCCTGGGGCTGAGCCTCGCTCTGTCCTCAAACGTAAGCGCCAAGGACACCACTCAGAGTGCGCAGCCCGACTACAATGATTACGTTCAGAGCGTTTACAGCAGCAATAACGGCCTCCCCTGCGGCGAAGCAAACGACATAGCCCAGACCAACGACGGAGTGCTGTGGATAGGGACCTACGCAGGTCTTTACCGCTATAACGGCAAAGAATTCCGCTGGATAGACGATTACGAATCCGTAAAGAACGTCAACTGCCTCTATCTGGACGAGGAGGGCCGTCTCTGGATCGGCACCAACGACAACGGCCTGTCCATCGCCATCCGGGAAAAGGTCGTGAATGTTCTCGATCAGTCAAGCGGTCTGCCCTCCAATTCGGTCAGATGCATCGTGCGGGCGACCGACGGATACTACTATGTCGGAACGACGGGCAGCATGCAGATCATCGCTATGAACAACGGATTGAAGGCCGTAAATACCCTTGACGATATTAACTATGCGGACAGCATAACAGCCGACGAAGATGGCCACGTTGCCACCACATCCTCCGACGGACGGCTTTTCCTGCTCAGTAACGGCAAGATCCTTACATCCCTCTCCCTTCCGGACGACCAGGAATTGTTCAACTGCTGCGCATTCTCCCCCGACGGAAGCCTCATGGTGGGTACTTCCTCCAACCATATCTACTGTTATGACATTTCAGGTGACAGCCTCAAACAGACGAATGTGATCACCTGCACCGGAGTGAACAGCATCAACAACATCAAATATATAAGCGACGGGACCCTATTCATTTCCGCGGACAGCGGCGTATCGTATATCGACAGGAGCGGCTATCACAGGCTCAACACCAATGATTTCAACAATTCCATCGACAATATGCTCTATGATTATCAGGGAAATCTCTGGTTCACCTCTTCGAGGCTGGGCCTTCTGAAGCTTTCCAAATCGCCCTTTAAGGACATTTACGGATCCTTGGGGATGGAACGCAGGGTGGTGAACGCCATAGTCCTTTGGCAGGATTCCTATTACATAGGCACCGATAAAGGGCTTGACGTGGTGGACAAGGCATGCCGCAAACAGATCAGGAACAAACTGACCTTCGATCTTGAGGGCAAGCGCATCCGCTGCATGTACGTGGACGACAGGAATCATCTCTGGGTATGCACTTACGGCAACGGTCTCATGGAATACTCTCCCGACGGAAATGAATGGGCCTACAACGCCGACAACGGCAGCTTCGGCAACCGGGCCCGCATAGTGACGGGACTTTCCGACGGCACGATACTGGCTGCCGGCGACACGGGAATCAGCTACATCAACGATCACAAGATCACCAATACCATCCGCAATGAGGACGGTCTGATCAATTCCATGATCCTGACGGTGACCGAAATGGACGACGGAAGGATACTGGCGGGCACGGACGGAGACGGCATCGCCGTGCTGCAGGACGGAAAGGTATCGAAAATGATAACCCGTGACGACGGACTGAGCAGCGGGGTCATACTCCGCACCATCAGGGATCCGAAATCGGAAGGCGTGTTCATCGTAACCAGCAACAGCCTGTGCTATCTCGATCCGGACGGCGTGATAAACGTGCTGGACCAGTTTCCTTATTTCAATAACTACGATATCTGGGTAAAAGATGAGGACACGCTCTTCGTCATGTCCAGCGCCGGAATATACGTGGTGGACAGGGATGATCTGCTGGATGGCGGCGACATTCCCTGGGAGCTTCTGGACGCCAGAAGGGGCCTGGGCACTTCCCTGACCGCCAATTCCTGGAACTACCACAATGACGAAGGCGAATTATTCCTCCCCTGCGACACGGGAGTGTATATGATCGATGTGGAAAAATACAACAGCGAAGTGCGCTCCTACCGCATGCAGCTCGCATCGGTCCAGATCGACGGCGTGCTCCAGCCCATCGACCGCCACGGCTCCATCACCGTGGGACAGGGCGTGAACCGCATAGAGCTCAGCCCCGAGATCCTGAACTATACAGTCCAGGAGCCTAATGTGGGTTATTATCTTGAAGGGTATGACCAGCAGTGGACAATAGTGCCGCAGAACAGCCTGAACAATGTCTCCTACACGAATCTTCCCGCTGGCGACTATACTTTCCATCTGGCCATCCTTAACGGCGCCGGAGAGCGGGTCCTGGAAGAACGAAAATTTGCGCTGATCAAGGAGGGTGAGCTGTACGAGCAGCCTTATTTCCACTTCTATCTGCTGGTCCTTCTGTCAGCCATCATCATCTGGTTCACCTGGCTTGTGGTGCAAAGGCAGCTCAACCAGCAGCAGATCAAACTGAACATGGCAAATGAGACCGTTAACGCCATCGCAAACGCGGTCGACGCCAAGGACGTCCGTACTCATCAGCATTCCATGCGCGTGGCGGAATACTCAGTGCTGATTGCAAAGGAGATGAACTGCTTCAAATGGTGGAACAGGAACAAGGAGCTCTCCAGCCTTCGCAAGGCGGCCCAGCTTCATGACATAGGAAAGATAAGCGTTCCCGACAGAGTCCTCAACAAGGTGGGACGTCTGGACGATGAAGAATACGCTCTTATGAAATCGCACGTGACAAAAGGCGCCGAGATCCTGAAGGATTTCACTCTGGTGGAACACGTGGAGGAAGGAACCAGATATCACCACGAGCGCTACGACGGACGAGGCTATCCCGACGGATTAAAGGGAGAGGAGATACCTCTTTACGGCAGGATCATCGGCGTGGCTGACGCTTTCGACGCCATGACCTCCAACCGTGTGTACCGTAACCACATGGACACCGATTACGTGATGAACGAGATGAAGAGGGGAAGAGGCACGCAGTTCGATCCCAATGCCCTTGACGCCTTTTTCAGGCTTATCGATAAGGGAGTGATAGATCTGGAAGAACTCTACGCCCAGAAACGGATCGAGATCCAGCAGGCAGAGGAAAATCAGGAGGCACAGGAGGAGCTTGCCAGAAGAGTTCAGGAGGACAAGAAGATCCAGGCCGAACAGATGAAGGATGATGAGGGGGGACAAGCATGAAGCGCGTATATATTATAACCGTTCTGACCTGCCTGGGGATACTGGTCATCTTCGCCTGCGTATTCAGGCTGCTGAACCTGACCGGCGCAAGGGAGCATCTGACGGTAGGTTTTATTTACGATAATGACGAGAGCACGCCTTACACCTACAACTTCTCTCTCGCAAAGGATGCGGTGGAAAAGAAATACGGTGAGAAGGTGGACATCCTCACCTGCAGCAACGTGCTTGATGAGGAGATGGAGGAACCCCTGAGAGAGCTTGCGGAGCAGCACTGTGACATCATTTTTTTCAACGGCTACAGCGAGCTGGTGGAGAAGCTTGCTCCGGAGTATCCCGGAATACAGTTCTGCCAGACCTCGTATAAGGATATGAGCGATCTGGTGACGCCGGATAATTACCACACTTTCAAAGGAGAAGCCTATCAGGGGCGGTATGTGAGCGGGATCGCTGCGGGAATGAAGATAAAGCAGATGATCTCGGAAGGGGTCATTTCAAAGGACAATGCCCTGGTAGGATTTGTGGCGGCGTTCCCCACCTCCGAGGTCATTTCCGGTTACACCGCTTTTCTTCTGGGCGTTCGCTCCATCGTGCCCCAGGCGGTGATGAGAGTGCGCTACACCCATACCTGGAGCAGTTATCCCCAGGAGAGGACCGCAGCCCAGAAGCTCATAGATGAGGGATGTGTGATGATTTCCCAGCACACGGACACCATCGGGCCCGCTATAGCATGTGAAGAAGCCCCGGACGACAAGCCCGTTTATTTCGTCGGATACAACCAGAGCATGTCTGAGGTTGCGCCGGGAACGTCACTCATAGCCTCAAGGATCTGCTGGGATCCCTACGTGCTCGCGGCAGTGGATGCTGTTATGAATAATAAGGACATAGAAAAGAATCTCCGCGGGAAGATCCACGGATCCGATGTGTCTTCAGGATTTGACAACGGCTGGGTGGAGATGGATGACCTGAACCTCCAGGTGGCGGCCCCCGAGACCCAGAAGGCCATGGACAAGGCCATCTCGCTGTTTAAGAGCGGTTATACGGATTTTGTCTTCAAGGGAAATTATACCGGCGTAAACCCCGACGATCCTTCGGACACCATCGATCTGAAGGATGGCTACCTTGAAAATGAGAACACATCCTTCCCCACTTTCCATTACGTGTTGAAGGATGTGATAACCATAGAGGAATAGGGTTCCTGTTCAGACCTCGTATTTGCCGCTCTCCGTGAGATCGGCATCGTCGTCGTGGACTATGAGGGTGACCGGATTGCTCACATCAAGGGAAAAGAGTCCCATGATGGATTTTGCGTCTATGACATAGGCACCGGAAACGATATCGCATTCACAGTCAAACTGCATTACCAGTCTGTTGAAGTCCCTTATCTTGTCAACGGAATCTATCAGGACGTTCATCTCTATCATATCATTCTCCTCTCGGGGTGCGTCCCGGGGCAAAAAGCCGTGCGCGGGCGCGACGGGCGGTCAGGCGCGGCCGGACACGATCCCTTCTGCCTTCTCTGCGTCCTCCGGACTGTCGCACTGGAGGACCTGTTTTCCGGATGCATATTCGATCAAAAGC
>JAEELB010000117.1 GCA_016288705.1 Lachnospiraceae bacterium
AGGTTCACGGCGTTGTCGTCCACCACCAGCACTCTGGCTCCTTCCGCGGTGAAAGTCCTTTCATCGGGATTCTCCCGTTTCCTTACCTCCTGCAGATGCTGTTCCACCTTACCGAAGGGTGTGGGATCCGCGATATCCTGCGGCAGCTCCACGGCGAAGGTG
The DNA here is from genome assembly GCA_016288705.1 of Lachnospiraceae bacterium. Classification (GTDB taxonomy): domain Bacteria; phylum Bacillota; class Clostridia; order Lachnospirales; family Lachnospiraceae; genus JAEELB01. The sequence goes on from JAEELB010000117.1 coordinate 163, forward strand.
CTGCCGACGCCCCAGATGGAATGGACCTGGATATTGCCCTTCATGAGTTCCACCATCTGCCTTGTCAGATGCAGTCCTATGCCGGTACCCTCGGTGTACTTTCCGGTATCTATACGGCTGAAGGAACCGAAAAGCTTGTGCATGTCCTCTTCCTTTATGCCGGTGCCGGTATCTGTGACGCTGACGCAGAGCACATACACGTTATCGCTTTTTCTGAAGCCGCCCACGTTCAGGGTCACCATGCCTCTGTCGGTGTATTTTACGGCGTTTGTCAGGAAGTTTGTGATGCACTGCTTGATCCTGGTCTCATCGCCGATGAGTTCGGACGGGATATTCTCGGAGATCTCTCTGTGGAATTCCAGGCCCTTTTCGGAAAACCGCCCGAGCACCAGCTGGATACAGTCGTTTATCATCACGGCCACGTCGTAGACGCCGTTTCTGATCTCCAGCTTGCCCGTCTCCATACGGGACATGTCCAGGATATCATTTGCAAGGGATAAAAGGCTCTTTCCCGCCTCCCTGATATTGTACACGCAGTCAAGGACATCCGGATCCCCGGACTCCCTGGATATGAGCTCATTCATGCCCAGGATGGAATTGATGGGGGTCCTGATCTGGTGGCTGATATTGGTGATGAAGGCGTTTCTGGACTGATTCGCCCTCACGGCCTGGTCTCTCAGTGTAATGAGCTGTTTCGTATAGTTATAGGTGTCGGAAATGTCGTACACATTGTAGACCCTTCCGTTGAATATCTGATTATCGTCCCTCAGGTCCCCTGACCTCCAGTTGAAATAGTGATCGTTCTTCATGAACCCGTTGGGATTCTCGTTCAGGTACAGGGTGAGCCACCTTCCGTTATCCGTGCCGGATTTCCAGTCCCTGTCGGAAAAGATCCTCCTGATCCGGGGATTTGTGTAGATCACATTCCCCGCGTGGTCCGTCACGAACATTCCCTCATCCATCTCGTCTATGTATGTGTCTATGGCCCCCTCGACAGCATCCAGGATATTGAACCTGACCGTCACGACGGTTAGCATCAAAGTGGTTATGAGCATGCTGGGACATGAAAGATCGTAGTAATGGAGCACATCAAGCCTTGTGCTGATCCAACCCGCAGCCATGAAGCAGGCAGTCAGGAAGAGCCAGAAGAACTCGGGCCTGTTCATTTTCCTGTATTTTCTGTAATGCCTGAATGTGAAGATCACGAACACCGCTCCCATGGCGCCCACATTCACGCTCCAGATATAATACAGGGGCCCGGGCTCTACTATCACAAAGGTGGAGCCCATGTATTTTATTATGGATATGCTGTTGTAGTATATGGTTGTCAGAGGGGCCGTGGCTACCAGCACCAGCGCCGAAAACGAGGAGCAGGTGAAGAATATCTTTATGAAATCGGCCACCACCTTGTTTTCTTCAAACACGAACACGAAGTAAATGATCATGAGGGATGCGAGGGCATAACAGATATACTCCAGGATACAGGCGAGATAAGCCTGCTTCAGTGAATGACAGTTCAGGTCTATGTAATATCCGTAGATGCCGATGGCGCAGAATATGGACTCGGCCGCAAGGCATCTCTGGGCCTCGCTGGTCTTGATGATGAACACGGTAAAGAAGACCAGCACCAGAGATACCAGCAAAAAGACTATCTGTATGGAATCAAATAAGCTTATGGTGTCGGTGCTCATTCTCCTGCCTTTCTCACCGTACTCTGGGGCAGATATCTCAAAAGCAGCTGGGTAAGGCGGTTCATGTCCACGGGCTTTGAGATGTAATCGTCAAAGCCGGAATTCAGGTAATACTCCCTTGAGTCTCCGCCGGCGTTCCCCGTCATGGCAATGAATTTCGTCCCCTCCAGGATCCTGTCGCCGCTCTCCTCACGGGATTTAAGGATATTGATCACCTCTATCCCGTCCATGCCGGGCATGAGGTGATCCACGAAAATAATGTCGTAATGCTGCTGTTTGGCCATCTCAATGCACTGCTGTCCCGAAAGGGCAGAATCGACCTTGCAGCCGTACCGCTCCATATCGCGGGTGGCCACGACGATATTGACCTGCATATCATCGCATACGAGGATCCTGGCGTCGGGCGCGGTAAAGGATTTCCGGATGTCTTCCCTCTTTTTCTTTTCCTTCTTCACGTGCTGGCTGTAGGAACCGATGGGCTCCTGATCACGGACGGTCTGGGGCACCCTCACAGTAAAAGTGCTCCCCTTTCCCTGTTCGCTGCTCACGTTGATATCACCCTTCATCATGGTGATAAGCCGCTTGCTCATGCTGAGGGAAACGGAAAAAGTGTTCAGGTCTTTATTTCTCTTGGAATTCACCACCGAGAAGGTATCGAACAGGTGCGGTATCTGTTCTTCGCTGATCCCGATACCCGTATCCTCACAGGAGATGATGAGGCTTATCCTGTCCTCCGATATCCTTTCAAAGTCCATGGATATCTCCACATGTCCTTCCTCCGTATACTTGATGGCGTTGTCGATTATGTTTGATATGCATTGTGATATGCGCATATCGTATCCCATGAGCAGCGAAGGAAGTTCAGGGTTCACGGTGACCTTTAAGGGCAGCTTCTTTCCTCTTGCCAGAGGCGCCTCAAGAGAGACGGAATCGTACAGCATCAGGGCGGGATCGTACTCTTCCTTGTTGATGCGGAGCTTGCCCGCCTCCATCTTGGAGATATCCAGGATATCGTTTATCAGGAGCATGAGAGAACGGCTTGCGGAATCGATGTTATTTGCGTACTCTCCGATCTCCTTCGGAAGCTTCATATCCTGCAGCCTCTCGCTGGTATTGATGATGGAATTCAGAGGCGCTCTGATCTCATGGCTTATATTTGCAATAAATATATTCTTTACCTGGCTGGCCCTCAGAGCCTCATCCCTCAGGGACGAAAGCTGTCTGTTGTACTCGTTCGTCTCGGTCACGTCCATGACCTTGTAGATGTATCCGCGGATCTCCGGCTCCCTGCCGCCCCGCATCTCCTTCTTCTCGAACTTGTAATATCGACCGTCCTTGGGGATGTTCATGTTTTCTTTATTTTCCATGGTATCCGTGACAAAGCGGCCGATCTCATCCACATCGTTCCAGTCCTTCACCTCGGGGAACATGCTCTCGAGTCTGGGATTGTGAAACTGTGGAGTGCCGTAACTGTTTATTACCAGTATCCCCTCGTCCATGGTCCTTATGTATTCTTCTTTTGCGTTCTTGATGGTGTCGAACAGCCCGAAGCGGAGGGTTACGTACATCAGGATATATTCCGCCAGCAGGGTCAGAGGATTTCCGAGCTCATAATCCTTCACCACGCCGAATTTCGACATGAAGAAGCCCAGCCAGGGAATGAAACCGGCGATCAGGCACAGAGACAGTTCAAACCTGCGCTGCCCCCTGTAATTCTTGTCGGCTCTTATGATGAGCCAAACGTAATATACCAGGGACAGAACGACCCAGGCTATCCATACAAAGTACAGAGGGCCCGGTTCAATGCTGATATAGGAAACGCCGTTTTTTCTTTCAAGGGATATGCTCCTGTAATACAGCCTGTGAAAGGCCGAAGTATACACGGAGATTATGATCAGCAGAGAGACGGCGCAGAGCAGGAACCTTATGGTCCTGTCCATCCTGTGCTTTGAGAACAGCATCATGTAGCAGACAAATATCAGCGGCACGAAGCAGTTCATCATATACTCCAGACGGAGCGCTATGTGCACATCCGAGATCTCCGATGCGGTCATTTCCAGGTAGTAACCCAGCACTCCAAGAAACACAAAGCTGCTGAGGGCTGTCAGGTAATGCTGCTGATTCGAGGTGCGCACAAAAAAAACCATGACCACCATGGTCACGAAGGAGATGACCGCGAGAATAAGTTGAAACTGCGCGATCACCGTCATTTGGAATTAACGAAACTGACCAGTCCGCCCGCGTCGATGAGCCTCTGCATAAAATCGGGGAAAGACTGTCCCCTGAAGCTCTTTCCAGTGGTAAAGTCCGTGATCACGCCCGTACCGAAATCGATCCCCACTTCGTCTCCGTCATTGATGGACTCCGCAGCCTCGGGGCATTCAATGATGGGAAGCCCGATATTAATTGCGTTCCTGTAAAAGATCCTGGCAAAGGAGTGGGCGATCACGGCGGAAACGCCCGACGCCTTGATGGCTATGGGGGCGTGCTCCCTGGAGGAGCCGCATCCGAAATTCTTTCCCGCTGTAATGATGTCCCCTTCCTTCACTCTACCCGCGAAATGCTCGTCCAGATCCTCCATGCAGTGCTTTGAAAGAGCCGCCGGATCCGAATCGGCCAGATACCTTGCCGGTATGATCACATCGGTATCTACATTGTCGCCATATTTGAATACGTGTCCGTGTGCGTTTTCCATCTTTTTTCCTCCGGATTTACGTCTTTATTTCCTGCAGCCAGGACTCACTCAGCCTCTGTGATATAGCCTGCGGCAGCGCTGGCGGCGGCTGTGGCGGGACTTGCCAGATATATCTCGGAAGTCTTGTCCCCCATGCGTCCGATAAAGTTGCGGTTTGTGGTGGAGACGCATCTTTCGCCCGCGGAAAGCACTCCCATGTATCCTCCGAGGCAGGGTCCGCAGGTGGGTGTCGACACCACGCCTCCGGCCTCGATGAAGGTTTCTATCAGTCCCTCCCTCAGGGCCTGTAAATAAATGCTCTGGGTGGCAGGTATCACGATAAGCCTTACGCCCTTTGCCACATGCCTCCCCTTCAGAACCTCAGCAGCGCTTCTCAGATCGGAAAGCCTGCCGTTGGTGCAGGAGCCAATGACCACCTGGTCAATCCTGATCTTTTCGTTCAGTTCCTCCACCACCCTTGTGTTTGAAGGGAGATGCGGGAAGGAAACCGTGGGCTTGAGAGCGGAAAGGTCGATATCGATCACCTCTTCATACTCTGCGTCCGGATCGGGAAGGAAGACCTTGTATTCCTTTCCTTTGGCATGTATCTCCAGGTATTCCTGGGTCTTTTCATCCACCGGGAATATCCCGTTCTTTGCGCCGCACTCTATGGCCATATTGGCTACGGTGAAACGGTCGTCCATGGAGAGGGAGGACACTCCGGGCCCCGTAAACTCAAGGGATCTGTAGAGAGCGCCGTCAACCCCTATCATACCGATGAGATGAAGGATCAGATCTTTTCCCGACACCTTCCCCTTAAAGCTTCCGGTGAGCACCACCTTTATGGCTCCCGGCACCTTGAACCAGGCTTTTCCGGTGGACATGCCCGCCGCCATGTCCGTGGAACCCACTCCGGTGGAGAAAGCTCCCAGGGCGCCGTAGGTGCAGGTGTGGGAATCCGCGCCGATTATCACCTGTCCCGGAAGGGTGAGTCCCTTCTCCGGGAGCAGCGCGTGCTCGATGCCCATCTCTCCCACCTCAAAGTAATTGGTGATATCGTGCTTCTTTGCAAATTCCCGGACTATGCTGCAGTTCTCCGCAGATTTTATGTCCTTGTTGGGCACGAAGTGATCGGGGACCAGAGCGATCTTCTCCCTGTCAAAGACCCCGTCCTTACTGAAATTCTTCATAACATTAATGGCTACGGGGCTTGTGATATCATTTCCAAGCACCAGATCCAGATCCGCCTCTATCAGCTGCCCTGCGGACACCCTGTCAAGTCCGGTATGGGCCGCCAGGATCTTTTCAGTCATCGTCATTCCCATGAATCCACCTCTCCTGATACGATCTTTCAATCAAGTTCCTCAATGAGTCCCGTGCTGTGGCTGCTCATCAGTTCCAGGCAGAGCTCCCTGAACCTGTCGCAGGTCACGTCCCTCAATTGCCTGTTGGACCCCCTGATGTTAAGGGATACGGTGCCGTTCTCGGCCTCCTGGTTCCCTACAACAGCGATGTAGGGCACCTTCATGTTCTTGTATTCCTTGATCTTCTCTTTCATGTTGATGTCACGAAGGTCCGACACCACTCTTATCCCCGCGCTGTCCAGCATGGAAACGAGTTTTTCGGCGTAGTCGTTATTTTCGGGCCTTATGGGGACGATGGCCACCTGCTCAGGAGCCGCCCAGAAAGGAAACGCTCCCTTGAAGTTCTCGGTGATGATGCCGATGAACCGCTCAAAGGACCCGAGCATGGCCCTGTGTATCATGACAGGACGCCTTGCCTTTCCGTCGCTGTCAGTGTATTTCATGTCGAAATTCTGCGGAAGCTGGAAGTCAAGCTGTATGGTTCCCATCTGCCATTCACGTCCGAGAGAGTCCGTCATCTTAAGGTCGATCTTGGGTCCGTAAAAAGCGCCGTCGCCCTCATTTATCTCGTAATTGCCCTCCCCCTGGGTCCTGTCCAGAATGTCCTTCAGGGCTGCCTCCGCCTTGTTCCAGACCTCGATATCTCCCATGAAATCATCGGGGCGGGTGGAAAGCTCCATTCCGCACTTAAGTCCGAAGGCGTCGTATATCTCGCGGGCAATGGACATGATGTCCTCTATCTCGTCTCCGATCTGATCCTCCCTCACCAGGTTGTGGGAATCGTCCTGCCTGAACATCTGCACCCTGAAGAGACCGTTCAGTTCTCCGGACTTTTCCTTCCTGTGCACCACGTCAACGGTGTTGTAACGGATGGGCAGATCCGCATAGGAGCGGGTCTTCAGCTGATACACCTTTATGGCGTTCGGGCAGTTCATGGGTTTCAGACAGTACAGATTGTCCTCCATGGAGCGGGTCATCTCCTTCAGTTCGTCCAGGATCCTGCTCTGATCGTCCTTATTATCCTCAAGGGCCTTCAGTTTTTCGCTCAAGGTGAGGATGATCTCGCTGTCAGCGGGGGTCAGGAACATATTCTCCTTGTAGTGATCCCAGTGGCCCGAGGTGATCCAGAGCTCCTTCTTTGACAGAACGGGACCCGAGATCTCCTGATAGCCGTGCCTCTTATGTATCTCCCTCCAGTAGGAAAGGATCGCGTTGAAAAGCCTCCAGCCTCTGGGAAGGAAATAAGGCATTCCGGGAGCAGTCTCGTCGAAATAAAAGAGCTCCTGCTCCTTACCTATCTTCTTGTGATCCCTCTCCAGAGCTTCCTTCACCATTGTCAGATGGTCCTTAAGGGCCTTCTTGTCGGGAAATGCGTAGACATATATCCTCTGCAGCTGGTCTCTCTTCTCATCTCCGCGCCAGTAAGCGCCCGATACGGACTTCACCTGAAAAGCGCTGGAAAGCAGGAGGGACGAATTGTCCACGTGAGGTCCCCTGCAGAGATCCACAAAGTCGTCGCCGGTATAATAGACTGTGATCAGCTCATCCTCGGGGAGGTCCTGAATGAGTTCCGTCTTGAACTTCTGACCCTCGAACATGGAAAGCGCCTCATCTCTCGACACTTCCTTCCTGGTCCAGTCTTCCTTTCTCTTAAGTATCTCGGACATCTTGTCCTCTATGGCCTTGAAGTCCTCATTTGTCACGGTCCTGGGCAGGACGAAATCATAATAAAACCCGTCCGCGATCTGGGGGCCTATGGCGTACTGTACTTTATCCTTTCCGAATATCTCGATCACGGCCTTTGCCAGCACATGCGCCAGCGAATGCCTGTAAACAGACAACAGTTCCTCTCTGTCCATGCTCTTCTCCTCCTGAACACACAAATATACGGGCTTGCGCCGTTTAATGCCCGCAAGCCCTAATATTTTATAAAAAAATTATGATAAATTCAAGTGTCACTCCCTCCGGCGTAAATAGTCATCCATACTGTCCAGGACGCCTTTTGTGTAGGGCTTTATCAGCTCCTCCCTTCGGATCCCGTATTTTTTGGAGATAAGATCTATGATATCGAGAGGTATCACGGCTATTCCCGAGCGGTCGTATCTTCCCATATATCTCCCCAGTCCGAAGAGTTCGACCTTGATCTCAACGGGATCCACATCCTTGTCCCACAGCCCCTCTTCCAGTTTTTTCCTTCTCCTCGCCGACAGCCAGTTTGAAATCTGCCCTATGGCGAAGGAGATCCCAAAGGAGATCATGAATAAAAGCAAAGCCGCCACCGGCGCAGGCATAAAGGACGTAGCCGAATACATGTCTTCCCAGCCGCCGTTTTCGGGTCCTATGACCACAACATTTACGTAGTACACCGCCATATAGATCAGAACAGGTATCTGGCATACCAGAGAATCCTGTATCCGGTGCCTGATATCCGATTCGATCAGGAAGAAAGAGATGAAGATCATTGCAGGTCCCACAACGTGCAGGAAAAAGTTTCCCCCTCCGAAGGCCATTTCCGGGTCAAACCAGCTTATCACACAGGTGGAGACGAAAGATACCAGCGCCGCGTAGGAAGCTCCGGCGTAATAAAGGATATTCACCCACCTGGGACAGGTGAACCTTTTCTTCCTGATGCCTTCAACGGCAAAGGGCATAAGCATTCCGGCGCTGAAAGCCATAAAGGAGTTTGCATCCACGGTAAAAAACCTGAAGAGCTCCACCGGCCTGACCCCGTTCCGGGTATAGACTATCAACCCGTATACTATGCCGTAAAGTGAGAAAAACACCGCGTCCAGACAGGCAAAAAAAGCCATGATGCTCCCTGTCCTGTAAAGGGATATCACATAGTGTCTGCTTTTTCCTTTCATCATCTTCTCCTCCTGTCCCTTAGCCGGAAAGGCAGATAGACCAGAACGATCAGCGCTGAAGCGATGCAGAACCGCAAAAGCAGATACAGGAGATACTGCGGTTTTCCGGTCATCGGTATCCCCAGGGGATTATTGTAGGAGGAAAAGAAATTCACGGCGTACATAATCCCTTCCAGTTCCTTGCCCCGGTATACCGGCTCGCTCAGTATAGAATTCAGATACAGCGAGGAAATGTCGAAAAAAAGAACCGTGGCAAACATCCACTTTGAGTCGCTGAAACGAAGGCCGCATTCCCCGTCAAGCCCTATACAGATGGCGGCTATTATGATCAACGCATGGTACAGGTAGAATTCCCACGCCCTCACCGACGAAAGGAACTCCGCAGCGGTCCCGAATTGCGGTGCTATGGAGGACAGCAGGACAGCTGTAACGCCTCCGGTCAATGCGGTCCCGTAGATCACGGACAGCACCCGTTTCCGCCATTTTTCATCCTTTATCACCAGCGCCAGAAAGAAAAACAGTATCTGAAGCGAGCACAGTTCAAAGGGAAGATGCTCCGCCCGGATGTAGGGAGTGTAACTTCCGGTTTCCGCGTACGAAAGGACTCCGTTCCCTGTGACGGGAACCACAACGGGCACTATCTCCATCACGGAAAAAAACTTTACAAGTTCCAGAACGACAGAAAGTATGAAGCACACTTTGATGAGCTGCATCAATGGAGGCTTGATACGCCGGCAGGCGGCCACCCCAATGATCACAAGGATAATGCTGATGAAGATAAAGATTATATGTCCTTCTCCGAACATGGAAGCTCGATCTTATGGGCGGAAAATCTTCGTCCGGAAAAAGTCATATACTCACTGAAGCCGCATTCTTTCAGGATAATAAGGGCGTCCCTGATGAAGGTTCCCACCTCTCCCGCCGAATGGGCGTCGCTTCCGATGGTGATCACCGATCCTCCGAGCTCCCTGTATCTCCTGAGGATATCTCTCGAAGGATGGGGTTCCTTCATGCCGACCCTGAGGGCTTTTGTATTGATCTCAAGGCCCTTGCCGTTCTCTATCAGGAAAGTGAGGATCCCGTCAATGACCTCTTTATACCTGTCAAAAGTGTAGACGCCCTCATGTCCCCCGGGAATGTATCGGGCCGCAAAATCGATGTGGCCGAGGACATCAAAATCATTAAATGAGCGGATATTTTCAAGAGTGCGTTCAAAATACCTTCCCATCTGGACCTCGGGACTTCCCTGCTTCCAGTAATCCTTGTAATATACGTCATATCCGTCCACATAGTGAGTGGAACCGATGATAAAGTCAAAAGGGTAACCGGAGGCAACGGCGTAATTGTGGTCTGCCCCCTCGGGGTCCATGCCGATCTCGATGCCGAAACCGACCTTTATCCTGCCGGAATATTTGTCACGAAGCTTCATGAGCCGCTCCATGTAAGGCGGGACGTCGAGCCAGAAGCATCTGAAGTCCAGCTCCTCCTTGCGTCCCGAATTCACGGGCAGTATCCGGTCCTCATGCTCGGTAAAGCAGATCTCACTCAGGCCCAGATCTATGGCCTTAAGGATCATATTCTCCATGGGTTCTTCGGAATCGCCGGAAAAGGATGAATGCATGTGAACGTCGGTCAGGTACATTGTCTAATTCACCTTTCTGGGATCGGCCCGGTCGTACACGTCCCTGAGCCTCGAGGATACGAGGCGCGCATACATCTGGGTGGTAGAAATGTCGGAATGCCCCAGCATCTCCTGAACACTGTGCAGATCCGCACCGTTCTTCACAAGGTGGGCGGCAAAGGAATGTCTCAGGGTATGGGGAGTGATATCCCCCTTGACGCCCGCCTTTTTAGCATAAGCTTTTATCAGCTTCCAGAAGCCCTGTCGACTCATCGGGTCACCGCTCATATTTACAAATAATACCTCGGAATCCCCCTCGGTCAGAAGCTGGTCCCTTGTCTCCATCAGATATCTGGAAAGCGCTTTTCTGGCCTCCCTGCCGAAAGGGACTATCCTGTCATTTCTGGAACTGCGGCAAAGGATGACGGACATCTGCATGTTTAGATCGTTGATCTTCAGGTTGATCAGCTCGCTCACCCTGATACCGGTGGCGTACAGAAGCTCAAGCATGGCCTTGTCCCTGATCTCCTTTGGAGAATCCCCGGAGGGTGCGGAAAGAAGGGCGTTGATCTGTTCGTCGGAAAGGATCTCGGGAGCCTTTTTTTCGACCTTCGGAGCTTTCAGAGACACAGAAAGATCCTCCGGGACAATGCCCATCCTGGTCAGATAGTGATAAAAAGTCTTGATGGATGCGATATTTCTGGAGATGGTCGACGCCGAAAGGCCATTTTGACTCAATGAGTCGATATAGTCCTTCAGGCAGTCCTCATCGATATCGGCCACATCGGTCATGCCCCTGTCTCCGGCAAATTGAACGAACTTCTTAAGATCGCGCCTGTAGGACAGCTCGGTGTTCACGGAAGCGCCTTTCTTTGAAGTTATGTAACTTATATAGTTTTCAATTATTTCATCCAAAATCGCGGTAAACCTGCCCCGTATAAGAATGATCGCAGAAAGACTTTCGCTTAGCGTCAAGTTATGTCATACATGGATTTTCAAAGTAAAATGCGAAAACCTTTACGCCAAATTATGTAAATTCAAAAAGCGTGCAGGAATGATTATATGCGTAAAATCAACAAAAATCAACCATTAATTTACCCGGTCAATCAATTTTATGTCTACATACAATATTTTGATCTTTGGTCTGTTCGGATGTCTATATTGAGTGTTGACCGATTTGGTCTTTATAGAACATGATTGCGCAGATGGTCTTTGAATCCACGATCCTGAATTCGGAGATCATTTTCACAAGTTCGGGAAGGGAATAAACCTCCACGGAAAGGTATTCGTCGGGATCCAGGTCCTGTTCTCCCTCCTCCAGATCCGTGGCCAGGAAGATGGCTATCCTTTCATTACAGAAAGCGACAGTAGTCCTGATATCCAGTATCTTTTCCATCTTACCCGCGGTGTATCCGGTCTCCTCCTTCAGTTCCCTTGCCGCAGCCTCCATTTCAGGCTCTCCCCTGAACTGATAGCCGCCTGCCGGGATCTCAAGGGAAAACGAATCGAGAGCCGCCCTGTACTGGTTTACCATGACGATCCTGCCGTCGGGAAGAACGGGCAGCACAGCGGCAGCGCCCTTGTGATCGATAAAATCCCAGGTTTCGACGCTGCCGTCGGGAATCCTTATTGAATCATGATAATAATCAACCAGAGAGCCGCTGCCAACGAGCTTCCGGTCTATGCGTTCATACTTTTCCTTCATCAGATGAGCCCCATGACCTTTTCAAGACTGACAAGCTTTACGCACAGTACGAAAAGTTCAGTCGCCTTACGAAGCTCTTCCGTTGTGGGAAATGAAGGCGCGATCCTGATATTGCGGTCTCTGGGGTCCTTGCCGTAAGGATAAGTGGCGCCGGCGCTCGTAAGCTTAACCCCGGCCACAGCGCATTTGGAAACTATAGCCTTCGCGCAGCCGTCCATGGAGTTAAAGGAGATGAAATACCCTCCTCTGGGCTTCGTCCAGGTGCCTATGTCAAGGCCCGACAATCCCGCCTGAAGCGCGTTCTCCACGGATTCAAACTTAGGTCTCAGTACCGCCGCGTGCTCCATCATCTTTTCCCTGACGCCGTCCACGTCCTTGAAATAACGGACATGCCTCAGCTGGTTCACCTTGTCGTACCCTATGGTCTGAACTGAAAAGCCCTTCCTGATATCCTCTATGTTCGCGAGAGATGTGGCTATGGCTGCAAGACCCGATCCGGCAAATGAGATCTTTGAGGTGGAACAGAACTCGTAAACCATATCCGGATGTCCGGCTTTCTCGCACTCCTCGATGATATCCAGTATCTCGGCCTGGAGATTCCTGTCAGCATAGAGGTGGTGAACGCAGTATGCGTTGTCCCAGAATATCCTGAAATCCGGGGCCGCCGGATTCAGGGCCGCAAACTTTCTCACAACATCATCGGAATATACCGTGCCCTGAGGGTTGGAATACTTGGGAACGCACCAGATGCCCTTGACTGTGGGATCGTTCTCCACGTAATCCTTTACCATGTCCATGTCCGGGCCTTTGTCGTCCATGGGGATATTGACCATCTCGATGCCGAAGAACTCGCTTATCTTGAAATGTCTGTCATATCCTGGCACCGGACAGAGAAATTTGACATGGTCGACCTTGCACCACGGGGGATTACCCATTATACCGTGGCTGTATGCCCTGCTCACGCAGTCATACATGATATTCAGGGACGCGTTTCCGCAGGCGATGACCTTTTCCATGTGAACGCCGCCCATGATATCGCCCATGAGACGTCTGGCCTCGGGTATGCCCAGCAGGCCTCCGTAATTTCTGACGTCCATTCCGTCCTCGGCATTCAGGTTCGCTTCGCCGTACAGGGTATCTAGCAAGCCTCTGGAAAGATCCAGCTGCTCTATGGAGGGCTTTCCTCTGGACATGTCCAGATGTATGCCTGATTCACAGACCTCCCTGTACCTCTGGTTAAGGACGTCATATTCCTTCTGTTGCTCTTCTCTTGTCATTTCTGTGTATTTTTTCATAATGCACTGATTATAGACTTTTATTGCTACGTTGTCAAAGCGCCTCATCGAGGGGCGTTACTATTCACAGTATGAACATGTAAGGATGTAGCGAGACGAAGTCCGGAGGATCATTGTGGGCGTGAGCTACTACAGCTGAAGGGATCCGAGATCTTCGCACTAACCCGAAAAGTTAGGATAAGACGACCAAAAGCTGTCATCTTATCCTAACTTTCCGGGTATGCGGAAGCCCTGAGCCCGATGCGGAGATGCCAAAGTTA
>JAEELB010000118.1 GCA_016288705.1 Lachnospiraceae bacterium
GCAAGCGCCATCGATGCCAAGGACAGATATACCAACGGCCATTCAAGGCGTGTCGCGGAGTATTCGGAGAAGATCGCCCGTGGGGCCGGAAGATCCGAGGAGGAGTGTGAGAAGGTTTACTTTGCGGCTCTTCTGCATGATGTAGGAAAGATCGGCGTTCCCATAGAGATCCTGTCGAAAAAAGGAAGGCTTACGGATGAGGAGTTCGAACGCATCAAGCAGCATCCGGTGGTGGGAGGACAGATCCTCTCCAGTATCCGTAATTCGCCGTGGCTGAGCATCGGCGCCCGCTATCACCATGAACGATATAACGGAAAGGGTTACCCTGAGGGCCTGGGCGGGGAGGACATCCCCGATATAGCGCGTATCATTGCTGTGGCTGACGCCTATGACGCAATGACATCGAACCGAAGCTATCGTAACGCCATTCCCCAGCACATAGTAAGAGAAGAGATGGTAAAGGGCATGGGAACACAGTTTGACCCCGAGTTCGCAAAGATCATGATCCACCTGATAGATCTGGATATCGAGTACCAGATGCAGGAGGCGAAAACAGGAGCGGAGGTTCATTCTACCAGTCTGCACTGTGACACCCTGTACCATGATTGTACTGAAGGGATCTATATCATGAATGGCAAGGTCCGGATCCGTCTGTTCAGCCAGCCGGACGACGGTTTTTCCTATGAAGATAGTCTGCCGACCCTGATCGTATACGACTCACTGGACGGAAGCGTTCATCCGGGGGAAGAGAACAACAAGGATCTGCTTTATTATGAGTATGCCCGTATCAGGCTTGACGGAAAGGTTGATGAGGTCAGCACTAGGAAGGTGCAGGTTTCGGTCGTTGATAACGAGACTATAGTAGAGCCGGCGCGCCCCGGTGAGCCGGAGCCGGGACAGCGCTACATTACGGAGGCTGTAAGGGATCGGGATCACATGCTTGTCAACGTATATGATGAAAAGCGGACTATCCGGATCATCATGGCGCTGCCCTATACCTCAAGGTTTTCTTATATTGCCATCGGGGGTGAGCATTGCTTCATCCATAACATTCTTATCGAGAACGACGAAGAGGAAACGGATTCCGGCATTGTTCCCAGGATCGCAGAGGAGGTCAGCTTCACCAGGGGATGTCCGGAGGGTGACGTACCGAATATACAGATAGACGACTGGTGTGAGAAGGCGACAGAGGGGATCAGGGTTGAAAAAGAACTGACTCTCACCTTCCACACGAAGAGCCTGCCGACGGCCCGCCTGGTATGGCACTGCCCGTATATCTGTCTGTTTACCGCTTCGGACGGAAAGGTGAAGGGCGAAAACTTCCGCGAGTATCTGCTGCTCAGGTTTAACGGTGAAGACTGGTCGTCTGATGAGCATGTTGAAAATACAGTCATGGTCGAACAGCGGGAGGATTTCAAAGGCTGGGATGTCTGGAAGGAAAAGAACATGGAGGGCTTTGACTGCAAGGTGAAGATCCGTATGGAAAAGAACAGAGTCTTAATGAGTACGGAAAACCTTGGAATAGCCATAAACACCGTTTCGGAGATCCGCGACGATCAAAAGGACATTTTCGTCGCCATCACAGGCGATCAGTGCGCGATCACGGATATCCATGTGCACCGGGAAGGGTGAACAGTTATAGTGAAACAGGGGACGGTTCCTCGTTCCATTTTCTGAAACAGGGGACGGTTCCTCGTTCCATTTTCGTACAGGCAGAGAACCGTCCCCTGTTTCACTACGAAAGGGATGCCGCACTTAAACAGTTCCGTAGCAGTCTTTTTCGAGAAATATCCGGCATCAAGGTATGCATACCCATGAGTGAAGTCAGGGCAAATTACTTATGAAAAGCATGGAAATGTCTAATAAAAAGGAATATCGTTTCAAGTATGAGATTATCTGGGCGGTGATCATCATTGCCCTCATCTTGCTGCCCCAATTGATCGGCACTACGAAGGTGATCGATGAAAGCCAGGGGCTTGACGAGAGCGGCTGTCCGGTGACTTCCACTACATTTGAGGATCTGGAGGCAGAGGGGACCGTCTTCGGGACATTGACGATCACGGAGTGGCAGGACGCGATTGAGAAACGTTTCCCCAAAGGAGTAATCCGTCATTATAATTTCTGCAGATGGTTGGACTGACAGACAAGGCGCTTACTCTTCCCGAACATCTCTCCGGCGGACAGCAGCAAAGGGTTGCCATAGTCCGGGCCGTTGCGATGGATCCTAAGATCCTTCTTTTTGATGAACCGACCTCTGCTTTAGACCCAACCATGATCGGGGAGGTGCTCTCGGTAATCCGAAAGCTCGCCGCGGAAGGGATGACCATGATGATCGTCACCCATGAGATGAGTTTTGCCAGGGAAGTATCGAATCGGGTGTTCTTCATGGATGAAGGGGGCATCTATGAAGAGGGAACCCCTGAAGAGATCTTTGAAGCGCCAAAGAAAGATAAAACCCGACAGTTCATCCGCCGTCTGAAGGTCTTTGAAACATCCTTCCGGAAAAAAAGCTTCGATTCCCCGGGGCAGTTTTCCGGGATCGAACAGTTCGGCATACGGCAAATGATCAACAGAAGACTCATAAACAGTATGCTGACTGTTGCGGAGGAACTCTGTATGCAGATAATCTTGCCGACGCTTGGTCGGGAAGATGAACTTCATCTGCTGTTCGAGTACAGCGATACGGGTCGTGGCAGCGTGGATATGGAAGTAAGTTATCCGGGCCGGGACGTAAATCCCCTGGAAGAAGGAGATCCTCTCTCTGTTACGTTGATCCGCAATGTATGCGGGGCGCTTGACTATAAATACGTTGATGGAAGCTGCAGGATCAGCGGAACTCTGTCCTGAACGAAACAGGAAGCCTCTGGAGAGATTTCTGGAGGTGCTTGAGGAGGAAAGCATCCCTTATAAAGTGTCCGATATACAGACCAGATATCTTCCAATGATAAAGCTCCC
>JAEELB010000119.1 GCA_016288705.1 Lachnospiraceae bacterium
CGGCCTTTCACGATCGCCGCACGGGTTTATGAGTCACCTATAAAGTATCACATCCGGCCTTCAAAATCAACCGGAACAGCGGCGATTCAGCCGCCGATCCGTTCATAGGCAATCCGGGGGTCGCCGTTCGCAAGATAAATAATCCCCCGGCGTGAGAATCCCGCCTTTTCGAGTGCCCGCTGCATCACATAGTTGTCTGCATGCGTGTCGATCCGGATATGATGAAACAGGGGTTCTGCAAAATCAAGCGCCGAGCCGAGAATTCCGTGCCTGGTTCCGTCCGATCCGATGCTGTGAATCGTAGCATAAGGCAAATCGGAAAGCCAGCTGCCGTCTTCGATATAGCTGTAGGTTGGGTCCGGCTCCGTAAAAAGCGCAAAAGCGCCGACAGCCGGTGCTCCTTCATCCGCCGTCACAAGATACAGATGCCCTGCCCGGATGTCCTGAAGCAGAAGTTCCTCCTCCGGACTCGTATCACCCCATTGGTTCGGGTTATCATGTGCACGCATAAAAGACCTTGCCGCCTTATAAATCCGGCGAAGCTCCGGAAAATCCTGCAGGTTTGCTTTTCTGATCTTCATGCTGTCCCTCCCTGTTTTGACGCACCGCCTGCCGCATGGGGTAAGTGCGCCTGTGAAAATCGAGTAGGAGGAAATTTCTCTAAAGAGAGAAATTTCCGACCTCTCACACCACCGTACGTACCGTTCGGTATACGGCGGTTCAATCAACTTAACAAGTAACACACCTTGCGGTGTAGTAGTCTAACAAGGAGATTAGCCCAAATGCGGCTAATCTCTTATTACTTATAGCCGTATGCACCCATCCATTGTGAGCGAGCCTTGCATAGCGGTCACCGCAGTATACTGTTATCCCGCACGTATAGATTCTGAACTTAACCCCAAATCCGCCAGATAAATCTGCGGGATGGGGTGTTTTATTTTTCCGTATTCTCCATCACATTATATTCGGCGGGATGGTGGGATGTAACGCAGGAGTGTCGGCGGCGGAGCCACCTCCCGGGGCGACTCTGCTCCGAGAAGGAGGCTCTCTTCACTGGACTTTTCTCCGCCTTTCTGTTATCATATCCTTTGTTTACCACTTCGGCCCCTTTGTCACAGACCCGAAGGCATAAAAAATAGCAGGCCCGCACCCTGAGAAAGTCGACCTGCTATCGTTGGATGTTTTTAGGGTCTCCCCTAAAACTAAAACCACCTTTATGATAACAGTTATCTCTCAAGATTGCAAGGATATTTCACAGGAATCTTACGATTCCATGGTCTTTTCTCTTCCTGTCCACCAGCTGACCTGCTCCTGCGGTCGCTTCGGCTCCCTCTGTTTTCATGGCCGTTACACCCGCCGTGTCATCACGCAATCTCTCAGCTTCCGGCTTTCTGTCTGCCGCCTCAAATGCTCTGAATGCGGGCGTACCCACGCCATCCTTCCTGCTTCCATTGTTCCCTATGTCAGCCTGATTCTCTCCATACAGATCGAAATCCTCCGAAACGCAGAGGAGCCTTCTCGTCCTTCTGCTGCTTCCGTCTGTAAATCCTCTCTGTTTTTTGATGAGGATCTGGTCCGTTCTGTCATCAGGCGCTACCGCCGCTTCTGGCGCGAAAGACTCCGTTCCGTCAGGGGGGCCCTGGAGGATGTTCCCGTCCTTATTCGCTCCTGTTTCCTGAATTATTCTCTCCAGTTCATGCAGATTCACCGGACCCCTAACAAACTTTTTTCTTCTCCCACATAGCCTTCCCGCGACAGCTCCCTTTTCCTGTGCTACAATCCTGAAAACTCAACTCAGGAGGTCTTTATGAACCAGAACAGGAAACAGGAAATCGCTCTTATGCGCTATTCCGTTATCGCTCCACTTATTACCGGCGCTGCCGACGACTATCCTTCGCTCAGCGCTTTCTTTCGTGATGCCTCCGCCAGGGGCATTTCCCTTCCGGACGGTACCGAAAAGCACTATTCCCCGGGAACCATTGAAAAATGGTATCTCGCTTATAAACAGTCCGGTTTTGAGGCCCTCGTTCCCACAGGCCGTTCCGACTGCGGCAAAAGCAGGAAGATCGACTCCGAACTCAGGGATGTCATTATCTTTATGAAGCAGGAATACCCCAGACTTTCCGCCGCCGAGATCTTCCGTCAGCTCAGAGACAAGGGTTTTGTTTCAAAAGGCCAGCTCTCCGAATCCACCGTCTGCCGTTTTATCAACCAGCTCTCCATTGAGCAGAAACTGACAAACAACCAGGACATGCGCCGCTATGAGCGTCCCCACATCAACGAGGTCTGGTGCGGCGATTCCTCCGCCGGCCCCTGGCTCAAAACCTCTGACGGGAAGAAGCGCCGGGTCTTTATCATCGCCCTCATTGACGACGCCAGCCGTTTTGTTCCCGCCGCCGATGTCTTCTTTAATGACAACTTCGTTAACCTCATGTCTGTCATTAAATCCGCTGTATCAAGGTACGGAAAACCCAAGGTTTTCAACTTCGACAACGGCGGTGCCTATAAGAACCGCCAGATGGAACTCCTCGCCGCACGCATCGGTTCTTCCATTAATTACTGCCAGCCGTATACCCCGACACAGAAAGCCAAAATCGAGCGCTGGTTCCGTACTCTTAAAGATAAGTGGATGGCTTCCCTGGATATGAGAGATTTCCATTCCATCGAAGAGCTGCGCGGCAGTCTTTTCGCTTTTGTCTCCCGTTATAATCAGTCTCCTCATTCTTCCCTGCGCGGCCTTTCCCCGCAGGATCGTTTCTTCCAGGAACCTGAGCTCATTTCCAGGCTTCCCGTTGAACTGATTGAGAACTCCTTCCTCCTTGAAATAGAACGCCGCGTTTCCTCTGACAGCGTTATCGTCATCGACCAGACCGAGTATGAGGTCGATTACCGCTTCGCTAAACAGCGCATTACACTCCGCTATTCCCCCGATCTCTCGGAGATCTTTGTCGTTGAAGCCGACGGCTCACTCTCCCCGATCCATCTCTTAAATAAACAGGTTAACTCAGCTGTAAAGCGTGATAAAGTACGCCTCACGGGAGGTGAAGACTGATGATGGAACTTACTGCACGCTACGGACTTACTTTCAATCCTTTCCTGAAAAACTCTAAGGAAATCCTTTTCAGCAGCGATGAATTCCGCGAGGCACTTTTCCGCCTCGATTACCTCGCCAACACGAAAGGCTTCGGTATCCTCACCGGTTCTCCCGGCAGAGGCAAGACCACCGTTGTCCGCTCCTGGGCCGCTTCCCTCAATACTTCTCTTTTCAAAGTGGTCTATTCCAGCCTCTCAACGGTTACTGTCCTTGAATTCTACCGAAATCTTGCCCAGGGTCTTGGCGCCCAGCCCGCCTACAGAAAGACGGATAACTTCCACATCATTCAGGACGAGATCACCAGAATGGCTCTCGATAAACGCAGAACCCCGGTCTTTATCATTGATGAGGCGAACTACGTCTCCAACCAGATCCTCAATGACCTCAAAATCCTCTTTAACTTCGAAATGGATTCCCGTGACCGCGCTGTTGTCCTCCTCGTCGGACTCCCTCCGCTGAATCATACCCTCCAGTTGTCTGCTCATGAGCCCTTGCGTCAGCGCATTATCATGAACTACAACCTGGAAGGCCTCTCGAAAGAAGAGGGGCGTGACTATATCCGGCAGAAACTGGAGAAGGCTGGCAGTACTGCTCCCGTCTTCGAGGACGCTGCCATAGAAGCGATCCTCAACTCCGCCGACGGCACCCCCAGACTCATCAACAAGTACTGCAATGCTGCTCTCGTGATTGGTCACAGCAAGGCTGCTCCGTTGATTACCACCGATATCGTTATGAATGCTATTAATGACAGCGCACTCGAATAGCTTCCGACTCCCGCGATTAATTTGCGGGAGTTTTTTCGTCCCCTCAGATAAAGTGACAGATCGGCATCAATTAAACTGCCGAATGGACCTGTGGATATGTTGATACAGCTCCATGTAATGTGACGGAAGGGGCCTCATTTAATTTGCCGGACAACATTTATGTGAGCCTGTGTCCAGTGATTGTTCGTGCCATCGAACCTGTAGTTATGCTTTAAGCAGAATGCCAGGATCTGCTGCTTCACCTTTTTGAGAGCAAGCTTGTGGTCATCCCGCATACGAAGATACTCTTTGGTCTGTTCATCCTCCTCTGTCGGGATGTGAACCGGTGAATAATCATGGTGAGCAAGGCACCTGGCGATGAGCGCCGCATCACGCTTGTCTGTCTTAACCCTCTTCTTACCGCGCTGCTGAAGCATCGTGGTCGGAGCAAGGATAACACATTTAACGTTATGCTCTGTCAGCTGACGATAGAGTGAGAACCCGAGGCAGCCTGCCTCATAACCGCATATGAACAGGGCGTCATCCCCGTAATGAAAGCGCATAGCCTCGATATAGTTGAGGACCTTACTGTAGTGGCCGTCAACTTTCTGAGGGTATTCAGCCTCTTCTTTCTCATTTGTGTAGCAGCAAAGAGAAAAAGTTTCTTTATGGGTATCCATTCCGACGTAAACTGTGCTATAATACATGTAGTGACCTCCATTTGTATGCGGTAATCCCTGTTACCATAGTGTTTTTTCCGACTTATAGTATACAGGTAAATCCACGAAACTACAAATCGGAGGTCATTACATATTGTCTAAAAGAGCGGCTCTTTACAAGCGTTCTTTTTTAACCCGTTTTTTCTTCTTTCAGTACAGGAAAACGCTGCCGTCCGGACTCAGCATATAAGCCGGTCTTGTCACAAAAATCAGAACGGCCCGGGATAAACCCGGACCGTTCTGATTCCGTTAATGATTTATACGCTGTACGGAAATTTTTTGATCCTCGGGAACTTTTCATACATACGCTGTACGTATTCCTGATAAGCCCCAAGCGCTTCTTTCAGTTCATTGATCCTGCACCGCTCAACCGTTTCACGCAGGATCTGCTCTCCCTCATCACACCATTGCTGCCGCTCTTCTTCATCCCTGAAGAAATGGCCGCCGCCGTGATTTGCGGGGTCCGAATAGATCTGGCAGGTATAACCGCCGAATCCTCTGTACAGCTGGCTGAAACGCTGCATTCTGGGATCGGAAGGCTTCCTCGGTCCGTCCTGTCCCTTCCCTTCAGGATCAATCGGCAGGAATTCCACCTGATTCATAACTTTATATGCGCCATAGGTCTGCTTCGAGAAGCGCTTGAAAGCCTCCATCTGCTCTGGAGCAGGTCCTGTCCGAGGATCGATTTTCGGCATATCCTGGGAACTTGTAAGCCGCATCAGGTGACAGGGATGAATCATCGTTTCTTCAAAGAAATCTCTGCAGAATGCATTAATCGTCGTCGGAGCTGGTCCGTGACCTGAAATCAGGAAAAGTTTTCTGAACCCCTGGTCAACCAGCGAATGGCAGATTTTCTTGAGATAACGAATTCCATCACGAACCGAAAAACTTACGGTCGCATTACTGATCACGGTTGCACCGGGATAAAAATAAGGAAGGTTAATCATTGCAAGCCCGTCCGCTTTCTCTGCAAGAAGCACCGCATTGGCTTCGGGACCTATTGTTTCACAGTCAATCGGCAGCGCACCGTGACATTCAATCACACCGATAGCCAGAAAAATGGTATCTCCGCCGCGGGCAAGATAATCTTCTACTTCCTGAGCTGTCATTTTATTATAAATTCTCGTTCTCATCCTGTTCCTCCTTTATTTGACCGGTTTTAAGCGCGGATAAGCTCCGACTACTTCCTGAACATATTCCTGATATTCTTTCAGCGCTTCATTCAGTTCACGGATATTGACGCTCTTTACAAGTTCCTTAATCTGGGCTGCGCCTTTATCTGCAGCTTCTTCCAGTTCTTCCCTGGAACGAAACACACGTCCGCCGCCGTGCTGTCTCGGATCCGAAAAAATCTGAGACGTTGCTCCGTAGCCGGCGAACTCTGTATATAATTTCGTAAAGTTCTGAAGTACGGGCTCCGCTTTCATGCGTTCTCCGTGATCCATCGTTGCGTCAGGATCAATCGGGATATAGTCCAGCTGATTCATGATCTTATATGCACCATATTCCATGAAATTCTCGTCGCCGCCAAAGGGAGAGCTTTTAATCTTTCCGTTTTCAAAAGCTTTGATCTGCATATTCATGATGCCCATATTGCAGATATGAAGTCTGCGTTCGTCAAAAAATTCTCTCGCAACTGCATTGGCAGTCAGCTGAGACGGACCATGCCCATTGATCAG
>JAEELB010000120.1 GCA_016288705.1 Lachnospiraceae bacterium
CCGCGTAATAATTATTAATATGGACATGACTATCAGAGAAGAAACCGAAAACAGGGAACGGGAGTACCTGAGTCCTTACGCCTCCAGGTCCTGCGACTCGAAGGGGAGGCGCAATCCCGAGGATAAGTGCGATATCCGGACCGAGTACCAGAGAGACCGGGACCGGGTCATCCACAGCAAGTCCTTCAGGAGACTCAAGGACAAGACCCAGGTCTTTTTGTCCCCGGACGGCGATCATTACCGTACCCGTCTGACACATACCCTGGAGGTGAGCCAGATCGCCCGTACCATGGCCAAGGCTCTCAGGCTTAACGAAGACCTGACCGAGGCGATCGCTCTTTCCCATGATCTGGGGCACACCCCCTTCGGACATGCGGGGGAAAGGGCCCTGAATGAGGTCTGCGACCTTGGGTTCAGACATAACGAACAGAGCGTAAGGGTCATCGAGTGTCTCGAGAAGGACGGGAGAGGCTTGAATCTTACCGAAGAAGTCCTGGACGGCGTTCTGAACCATGAGACCCACCTCATGCCCTCAACCCTTGAGGGAAAATGCGTGAGGCTGGCCGACAAGATCGCCTATACCTACCACGATATGGACGACGCCGTGAGAGCCGGCATCCTGGAGGACAGGATCCCGGAGAGCATTTCCTCCCTTCTCGGGGATAATGCGAAGGCGCGGCTTAATTTCCTCGTCCATGATGTGATCACCTTCAGCGAGGGAAGGGCGGACGTGGGCTTATCCCCTGCCGCCGCGGAAGCTTTGATGGACCTCAGAAAGTTCATGAACGACAACGTATATACGAATCCCGAAGCCAAGTCCGAAGAAGGAAAGGCGGAGGGGCTTGTGAAGACGCTGTTTTCGTATTATATGGAAAATATTGACAAGCTGCCCGGTTACCTCCTGAAAAAGCTGGAGGAAAATGAGAACGAACAGGTGATAGTGTGTGATCTCATCGGCTCCATGACTGACAGGTACGCCATCAGCTGCTATTCCGAGCTTTACATCCCCAAGACCTGGCACGGCTGATCGGATCGTTACAGATGTATTATCCGGATAATATCAGACAGGAAGTTATTGACAGGAACGACATCGTTGATGTGGTTTCTTCCTACGTGAAGCTCAAGAGGACCGGGGCCAATCTTATGGGCCTTTGCCCTTTTCATAGTGAGAAGACGCCTTCATTTTCCGTATCCCCATCAAAGCAGATGTTTTACTGCTTCGGCTGTGGCGCGGGAGGCAATGTGATCACTTTTGTCATGAAATATGAGAACCTGGACTTTCCCGAGGCTCTCAGGCTCCTTGCCGACAGGGCGGGAGTGACTCTGCCGGAAAGGAATATGAACCCCGGGGAAAGGGAGAGGTCGAGTCGCAGACAGCTGCTCCTGGAAGCGAATAAGGACGCGGCGATCTTTTACTACAAGACGCTTTATTCCCCTGCCGGCAGGAAAGGACTTGATTATCTGCGGGTGAAGAGAGGGCTGACGGATGAGACCATAAAGCATTTCGGGCTGGGATTTTCCGAGATAACCGACCAGTCCCTCAGCAGGTATCTGAAGAATAAGGGCTATGACGACGGAGTCATAACGGAAGCAGGGCTTGCCTCATTCGATGAGAAAAGAGGCCTCCGGGATAAATTCTGGAACAGGGTCATGTTTCCCATAATGAACCGCTCAAACAGGGTGATCGGCTTCGGCGGCAGGGTTCTTGGGGATGGAAAACCCAAGTACCTCAATACTTCGGATACCCTGATCTTTGACAAAAGCTGTAACCTGTACGGATATAATTACGCCAGGAACACAAGGGAGAACAATATCATCCTCTGCGAGGGTTATCTTGACGTGATCTCCATGCATCAGTACGGGTTTACGCAGGCCATGGCAAGCCTGGGGACTGCATTTACGGAGGATCATGCAGAGATCATCGGCAAAATGAAAAAGAAGATCCTGCTGGCTTACGACAGCGACGGGGCGGGGATCTCCGCCGCTCTCAGAGCGATAGAGATACTGAGAAGCCGCAAGATCATGCCCTATGTCGTGGACCTTAGGCCTTTCAAGGATCCTGATGAATTTTTGAAAAATAAAGAATACGGACCCGAGAAATTCAGGGAGAGACTGGAAAAAGCCGAGAATGGTTTTCTCTTCCTCCTGAGACAGTCGGAGAGGGATTTTGACTTGACGGATCCGGGGGGCAGGACCGCTTTCGAGAAGAACATGGCTATGCACCTCTGTACCCTGGATGCAGGAGCGGAGAGGGATAATTATACAGTGGCTGCCGCTGAAAAGTACAACATTTCCGTGGACAACCTGAGATCATTGATCGTAAGTACCGCCTCCGAAGGGATCGCTGCCGGAACGAAAAGGCCCGTTCGGGAGGAAGTGAACAGGGAAAAGAACAACAGGGATCCTCTTATCAAACAGAAGCAGCTCCTGTCATGGATCGCCTCGGAACCTGCCGTTTACGAGCAGATAAGTTCCATACTGGGTCCGGAGGACTTTGAAGAGGGCCTGATGAGAGAAGCTGCGGAAAAGGTATTTAAGGAGATCGGGACAGGCAAAGTCAATATCCCCGCCATGATTGCGGAGTATGAGGATGAGGAATCACAGGCGGAGATAGCTTCGATCTTTGGGAAGGCCATGGAAAAGCCTGAAAGTAAGGACGAAAGAGCCAAGGCCTTTAAGGAGATACTCACTCTGGTGAAGACAGATAGTTATGAACGCTGGTCGAAGTCGTCCGATACCGATATCGAGAGTGTAAAAAAGGCGATGGAAGGGAAAAGAGCTCTTGAGAAACTGAAGGATATCAGGATCAAAGTAGAGTGAGACCGTAACATCAGACCGGGGAGACGATCATGGTCGGACCGGATAAATACAGCGGCCTGCGATACAGGGAGACAAGGGCGTCGGGGATCTGCGTGACAGATGCTTCGGCTGCCCGATTCAGGGAGGGAAATGATGGAAAAGAAGAAAAAGATGCCTGCAAAAAAAGAAGACGTAAAGCAGGGGAAAGCTCCGAAGGAGACAGCCCAAAAGAAGGCGCCGGAAAAGAGCGCGCCTAAGGCTGCGGTGAAGAGTAAGGCGGAAACGGCCAAGGCACCCGCGAAATCGAAGGCGCCCGCGAAATCCGTTCCCTCCGGGAAAGCGAAGTCTCCCGCCAAGACGAAGGCTGCAGTGAAGAGTAAGACGGAAGCGGCGAAAGCGCCCGCGAAGACGAAGGCGCCGGAAAAGAGCGCGCCGAAGGCTGCAGTGAAGGGTAAGGCGGAAGCGGCGAAAGCGCCAGCGAAATCGAAGGAGCAGGAAAAGAACGCGGCGAAGGC
>JAEELB010000010.1 GCA_016288705.1 Lachnospiraceae bacterium
AAAAAAAGCCTCTATCTCAGCTTCCGGCAGGGCCTCATGAACGCATCTGGTCAATTGCCTTAACAGGATGGGTTCATCTTCCACAACGAGTATTCTCTTTTTCCATGCCTTTAATCTGTTTGGGAATCCTTATGAGTTCTTTACTGCTGCGAAAGACAGATTTTCCTATTAATGCGAGGAGGATGCCTGAGATCACGGTACCAATCACCATTTCTACAAAAACGAGCCGGTGATGTCTGTTCTCCTGTATGATCCTGCCGAGTTCATAGTCTCCGTCCGTGCTTATTGCTACGTTGATTTGCATAATCAATAATACGCAAAATATCTTTTCTGGCTTTATTAAATGGCAGCCAAAAAACGACCTGAATAATGGCAAAAAATGACAACGCCCCAAAGCTCAGGCCCGCTCCGGTTCCATACCCGGAACCTCTTCACAAAAGAAATCATTTTGAAACTGCTCCAGTTGATGAAACTTGAATCCCGGTTACATCCTCCATCAGAAATTATCCATGAGGTCGATGTAGAACTGCCGGTAATCCTTCCTGTCCTCCTTCTGGAACTGTATGGCGGTCCGGGGATGCTGGTTGAGTATGCCGGTGAGGACATAGGGTATGTCATAGCCCCACTTGAGTCCCGATTCCTTAAGGGGTATCATCTCCTTCTCGATAAATGAGAGGATAGGATCGATACGGTACTTGGGATTCTTGAGGAAGCCCAGGAGCAGCTCCAGCGGACAGTTCCCGGCGCCGCGGCCCAGGCTTGACACCGTGCCGTCCACGTAACAGACGCCTTTTATTATGGCTTCCGTGGTATTGGCAAAAGCCAGCTGCTGGTTGTTGTGGGCGTGGAACCCCACCTTCTTCCCGTATTTTTCCGCGCACTCCAGGAACCTGTCGCAGAGCCTCCGCACCTGCTCGGGATAAAGGGAACCATAGCTGTCCACAAGATACAGTATATCCACCGGGCTCTGTCCCAGAAGTTCCAGAGCCGACTCTATCTCGACCCCCGATGACTTGGATATGGCCATGATGTTCACGCTGGTCTCATATCCCTTTTCATGAGCGTCCTCAACCATGGCGATGGCCGTGGGAATGGTGTGGATGTATGTGGCCACCCGGATGATGTCCACCGGACTCTCGTCCTTTTTCCTGATATCATCCTTATAGTCCGTCCTGCCGGCGTCCGCCATTATCGATATCTTAAGGTCCGTGTCATTATCTCCCACTATGGCCCTTATATCTTCGTCGGAAGTAAACTTCCACTTCCCGAATTTTTCGGGATCGAACATGTCCTTTGAAGCGCGGTATCCGAACTCCATGTAATCCACTCCGGCTTTTACATTGGCCTTGTACAGAGCCTTTACGAAATCATCCTCAAAATAGAAATCATTCATAAGACCCCCGTCCCTGATGGTGGCGTCGAAGAGCCTGAGATCAGGGGTGTATGACAGTAGTGTCCTTCCGTTTGCTCTGCTGAATTCTTCGCTCATATCCTCACCCTCTTCATAACTTTTTTGCCTTTTCTGATCACTATCCCGTCCTTTTCCAGTTTTTCTCCCGTGACGGAAAAGCTTATGTCGCTTATCTTTTCACCGTCGACGCTGACTCCTCCCTGCTGGACCAGACGTCTGGCTTCGCTCTTTGAAGCGGTGAGCCCCGCCTTTACCAGCAGCGAAACGATGTCCGCGCTGCCGTCCTGCAGATCTTCCTGCGAAAGAACGGTCTCCGGCATGTCTTCCGATACCCCTTTCCCCGAGAACAGGGCTTTTGAGGTTTCCTTTGCCTTATCCGCCTCCTCCGCGCCGTGCACAAGCTCGGTCAGGGAATAGGCCAGGATCTCCTTTGCCTCATTGAGCCTGCTGCCCTCCCAGGAATCCATGAGCTTCACCTCTTCGAGAGGCACGAATGTCAGCATTCTGATCATCCTGAGTACATCCGCGTCATCCACATTTCTCCAGTACTGGTAGAACTCATAGGGAGAGGTCTTCTTTGCATCCAGCCACACAGCGCCCTTTGCGGTCTTTCCCATCTTCTTACCTTCGGAATTCAACAGAAGGGTCTGGGTCATGGCGCAGGCGTCCTCGTTCAGTTTCTTCCTGATGAGTTCGGTGCCCGCCAGCATGTTGCTCCACTGGTCGTCCCCTCCGAACTGCATGTTGCAGCCGTAATCCTGGAACAGTCTGTAGAAATCATAGGCCTGCAGGAGCATGTAGCTCATCTCAAAGAAAGTGAGGCCCCCCTCTCTTCCCATGCGGTTCTCATAGGCGCGGGCTCTCAGCATCACGGCGACGTTGAAGCAGGAACCTATGTCCCTCATAAACTCCATGAAGTTCAGGTCTCTCAGCCAGTCGGCGTTATTCACCATAATGGCGTCCCGGTCTCCGGACCCGAAGTTTATGAACCTGCTCATCTGCTCTTTAAAGCATTCGCAGTTGTGATCTATCACGTCATTGGACATCATGGTCCTCATGTCCGTCCTGCCGGAAGGATCCCCTATCATGGCGGTACCGCCGCCTATGAGGGCTATAGGCTTATTTCCGGCCATCTGCAGCCGTTTCATCAGGCAGAGCGCCATAAAATGTCCCACATGGAGACTGTCGGCCGTGGGGTCAAAGCCTATATAGAATACGGCTTTCCCCGTATTGACCAGTTCCCTGATCCTGTCCTCGTCCGTGTACTGGGCCAGAAGCCCTCTTTCCTTCAGTTCTTCAAAGATCTCCATAATCCCTCCTGTCGCAGGCGCAGTATAATACCGGAGCAAAAACTCAACGCCCCGCATGATGCCTCCGAGGCATAAATATATGCCAAAAGAAGCATTTCTTCAAGTGTTTTCGGAAAATAAAACCTCAGACTGTCTTCATTTGTCAAAGGGGATCAGAGGATTTTCCGTTTTGGGGTCTCTCAGCATGAGCGAATCAACGGCTTCCCTGGGTGACAGGCCGTCGAACAGGATCTTGTTCGTATACTGCACGATGGGCATCTCCACCGAGTACTTTTCCGAAAGCCTGAGAGCCGCCTTTGCGCAGTTCACCCCTTCCACCACCTGGCCGATCCTCTTCACCGCCTCCATGGGTTTTGTGCCCTGGCCTATGAGTATCCCGCACCTTCTGTTTCTGGAGTGCATGGAGCCGCAGGTCACGATCAGGTCGCCCATGCCGGTGAGGCCGGAAAAGGTCTCCGCCTTTCCGCCCATGGCCATGCCCAGTCTGGATATCTCCGCCATTCCCCGGGTGATGATGGCAGCCTTTGTGTTGTCCCCATACCCCAGTCCGTCGGCTATTCCCGCGGCCAGCGCCACAACGTTCTTCAGAGCCGCTCCCGTCTCTATCCCCGCAAGATCGGGGCTGACATAGATCCTGAAGGTCTTTGACATGAGGGTCTCCTGAAGATACCCCGCTGTTTCCGCGGAATGGGAACCTATGACTATGGCGGTGGGCATGAGCTTCACCACCTCTTCGGCGTGACTGGGTCCGGAGATCACCGACACGTCCGCTTCCGGCAGTTCATCCTCGATCACCTGGGAAAGCCTGAGAAGGGTGCTCTCCTCGATACCCTTGGCGGCATTGACTATTTTGAACCCCCTCGATACAAAGGGCTTCATGGAGCGGGCCGTGGATCTGACGGCGTTTGAGGGCACCGCCATCACGCACAGATCCTTTCCCTCCAAGGCTTTTTTCATATCGGAGGTGATGAATATGCTTTCCGGGATCTTCGCCCCGGGTAGTTTTTCATTCTCGTGATCACGGGTCAGGGCCTCCACCTCGGAATCCAGATAGGCCCAGATGGTCACATTGTGTCCTTCCTTTGCGAACAGCACGGACATGGCCGTGCCCCAGCTTCCCGCTCCAAGTACTACGATATCAGCCATCTTTTTCGTTCCTTTCCCTTATGATGAATCTCAAAGGGGTTCCCGTAAATCCGAAGGAATCCCTGATACGGTTCTCAATGTAACGCAGATAGGAAAAATGAAACAGTTCCCTGTCATTTACAAACAGCACAAAGGTGGGAGGCTTGACCGAGACCTGGGTGGAATAGAATATCCTGAGCCTCCTCCCCTTATCCGACGGAGGCTGCTTCATGGCGCAGGCTTCGGATACTATCTCGTTCAACACTCCCGTGGCTATCCTCATGGAATGATTCTCGGACACCGCATCGATCATGCGGAACAGCCTGTCTATCCTCTGCCCCGTCTCTGCGGAGATGAACACTATCTCCGCCCAGCTGATGAAGGACAGGGTGTTTCTGATCTTTTCCGTATACTGTTTGACGGAGCTGTTGTCCTTTTCGATCAGATCCCATTTGTTCACGGCTATGATCACGGCCTTGCCGTTCTCATCGGCAATGCCCGCGATCTTTGCGTCCTGCTCGGTGACGCCCTCTTCCGCGTCTATCATGAGCACCGCCACGTCGGATCTCTCCACCGCCGAGACCGCCCTTATTATCATGAACCTTTCCAGATCGTCCTTGATCCTGTTGTGGCGCCTGATCCCGGCAGTGTCCGTAAATATGTATCTCTTTCCGTTCCTTACGACTTCCGTATCCACGGAATCCCTGGTGGTCCCCGCCTTGTCCGACACGATCACCCTGTTTTCGCCCGTGATCCTGTTTATGAGGGAGCTCTTGCCCGTATTGGGCTTTCCCACCACCGCCACTCTGACGGCGTCGTCGTCTTCTCCGGCATCCTCCGGCTTTTCGGGGAAATGCTCTATCACCCGGTCCAGCAGATCCCCGAGCCCCTGTCTGTTTACGGCAGACACCGGCACCGGATCTCCCAGTCCCAGGTTGTAGAATTCATAGATATCCATGCCGAACTTCTTTATGCTGTCAGTCTTATTGACCGCCAGCACCACGGGAGTATCCGACTGCCTGATGATATGGGCGACCCCCTGATCGGCGTCCACAAGCCCGGTCCGGACGTCCGTCACGAAAATGATGACGTCCGCGGTATCAATGGCGATCTGGGCCTGTTCCCGCATGCTCTCGTACATCCGGTCCCTGGTCTCAGGTTCTATCCCCCCGGTGTCGATCAGGAGGAACTCCCGGTCAAGCCAGGAAGCGTCCGCATAGATCCGGTCCCTTGTAACGCCGGGCACGTCCTTTACTATGGATCTCCTGTCCCCGGTTATGGCGTTGAACAATGACGATTTTCCCGTATTGGGCCTGCCCACGATGGCTACGACAGGCTTTTTCTGTCCCTTTTTCAAATCCTTATCTACCTCTCTCGATGTATGGAAAGGCGTTCCTTATCCATGTGATCTCGTTTCCGTCTATGGCCACCACGTCGAACCTCACAGGCGAGTCCAGGGGGATCTCGTTCGAAAAGAGAAAACGGTCCGCAGTCCTGCATATCTGCCTCTGCTTGTGAGGGCCCACGGCTTCTGAGGCGCTTCCTGAGGAAGCGTTTTTCCTGTACTTGACCTCGAAGAATACCAGATATCCCTGATGGAGACCGATGATGTCTATCTCCCCCCTGCGGTCCCTGTAATTCCTTTTGATGATCCTTACGTCATTCTCCTCGAGATATTCCGCCGCCAGGGCTTCATACCGGGTGCCTGTCTCTCTTTTGTTCAACGCTTCTTTGCCTTGTTCTGTCTGGCCTTGATCCTGTCCATGGCGTCCACGAACACGAGTATCTCAGCCACGGCGCCGTACAATTCCGGCGGGATCATATCCCCTATCTCCAGCTTTGACAGAGTGTCCGCCAGCTTGTCGTCCCGGTGAACGGGGACCTTTGATTCCTTTGCCTTTTCGATTATCCTGTCGGCGACTACGCCCTTTCCGGATGCTATTACCCGGGGGGCCTGATCATCGGGATCATATTGAAGGGCTACCGCCTGCTTTTTTTTCTCTTCCTTTGCCATCAGGCCCTCGCATCAAAAGAAGTGAATGAGAGCTGTTTCGGAACGCTCTCCTTGTCCGTCAGCGCGTCCACCGGCTTTATCATCTCTTCCCTGGTGGACAGTTCGGCCTTCATGGTATACCCCCTCTTCTCCATGCCCTTTTCAAGCTCATCCATGTGGGCCGCGATCAGATCCAGGCTCTCCTCGTCATTCAGGTAGAAATGAGTGCCCAGATGATCCCCGTCCTTCAGGGTCAGATATACGTCCAGTTGTCCAAGATGATCCATATCCAGATGGAGAAGAGCCGTCACCTCATCCTTTTTTGCGGTATTTCCTTTTTTATTCGCATACACGTACAGATCGCCGTGGGCTTCTCCGCCGTCCATCTTTACGGGCAGCTGAAGGTACGGGAAGTTCTCGTTTATGTCGTTGATGAAACGGACGTTGTTCTTGAGAGCGTCAAGGCTCTGTCCCATCTCGGTACCGGGAGATGCGGCCTTTCCCATGACCTTCTGGAGTCTTTCCGCCTGGGTGAGCATCCTTTCATAGAGATGCTTTACGTTCTCTTTCCTGGCGGTTTCCTCGGGAGTCACCATCATCTGGGAGGATACGGCGTCCTGCACCAGCTGTTTTACAAGGGGATTCTTAAGAACAGTCTTCAGGAGTCCGTCCCTCGCCGGATCCTTCGCAGCGTTTTCAAGAGCTTTCGCCGCCTGTTCGGGACTTGAAGCGGTCTTTTCGATAAACTCCCTGATCTCCGGAGGGATCTCTTTGCTGTCAGGGATATTTTTGAGGATATCCGAAAGCTCCCCCTTTGTCATGGTCCCTTTTTCAAGGCTTTCTGCCTGTTCATCGGTGACAGCGGTGAGTTCCCTCAGGCTGTCAGCCAGAATGCGCGCATCCTCACCGCCGGGAACGGTCTCCTTCAGCATGCTCTCAAGAGCGCTTCCCGAAGGGGCAGAGTTCACGGCCGGATCGCCTTCCTTTCCGATGACTTCCGGATTCTCTGTCAGAAGGGAGAGCACATTTTTCAGCACAAGACCGCCCTCCTCACCGCCCTTTTCCCCGGCAATGATGGAGAGGGCGTCCGAAGCCTGCCTGCCGATGTCCTTTGCGGTCTCCCCGAGCCTGTACTCCGCTTCCTTGTAATTCTTCAACTGCTCAAGATTTTCGGGGGTGGGAGGCAGCCCCATCTTTTTAAGTTCAACGGCCTCCGTCACGCTGCCGTCGGGTATGTCCGAAAGGGATGAGAGCATGGCCTTAACCGCATCTTTATTTACGGGCATGCCCTCCTCCATCATGGAACGCACCACGTTCACTGTCCGTTCGCTCACCTCAAAGCCTGCGGAGGTCAGTATCTTCATGATCCCGCTGTCGGCCCCTCCCCCTGCGGTATTTGTATTCAGGGCTGACAGGAGGATATTGCCGTTTTCCGCCCTGCCTCTCACCGCAAGAGACACGGAAGAGCCGTCCCTGAGGCTCACCCCGTCTGCCAGCGATGCCGTGAGCGTGGCGCCGTTTCCGAGAGAGATGGTCACGTTCTGTCCTTCGGAGCTCAGGACCCTGCCGTTTATCACATCCCCCTGGTTGAGGGACAGGGACTGTCCGGCCCCGGGAGCCGGTGTCGCGGGGACACGGCTGTCCCCCTGAAGAGCGGTGCCCGAAACGGGGATGTTTACCGATGTATTTGGATTGTATGAAGTGACGTCTATCATTGATATTTCTTTCCTGAATTTACCGCCTTGCAGGCTCCGGGTCTCCTCAGTGAGAGCCCCGCCGGAACAGGCGGATCATCCTGTCACAAAAGATTCTGAATGAAACTCTTCCTGTGTATGGGACAGGGTCCGTACTTCCTGAGGGCAGCGATGTGCTCGGCGGTACCGTATCCCTTATTCTGTTCAAAGCCGTATTCCGGGTAGAGTTCCGCCATCTTTTTCATGTAGGCATCCCTCTCCACCTTTGCGATGATGGAAGCCGAAGCAATGGAAAGCGACCTTGCGTCCCCCTTTATGATCGCCTCCTGCCTTATATCCACAGGCAGCGTCAGGGCGTCTATAAGGAGCACATCCGGCTTTACGGAGATGGTGTTCACGGCATTCACCATGTCTTCCTTTGTCGCGTTCAGTATATTGACATCATCGATCCTCTCGGGCGGAAGGGAGCACACCCGGAAGGCGGTAGCTTTTTCCTTTATCTCGGCGGAAAGCTCTTCTCTCTTTATTTCGGACAGTTTCTTGGAATCATTTACATATCTGATCTTAAGTCCTTCGGGGAGAATGACGGCCGCCACGGTCACCGGACCCGCAAGAGGGCCTCTCCCCACCTCGTCGAGGCCGCACACCATGAGCCCGGGATACTTTCTCTCAAACTCAAGCATGCGGGTCAGGCGTTCGTCCTCTTCCTTAAGTTTTTCCAGCCTTTTTTTCGCCCTGAGGACCGCCTGCCTCACCGCCTTTCTCTCATCATTTTCATACGATAGAATGAGAGAAGGCAGCGTCTCTTCATCAGCTGCCTTTAATCTTTCGGATATCAGGGATACGCTCTCCGTCTTCATCTGAGAGTACCGAAGCTTGAAAAGGGATAAACCCTGAGGATCGCTCTTCCGATCAGCCTGTCCCTGTGGATGTTTCCCACGTCATCTGCCCTGGAATCCGTGGAGTTATTCCTGTTGTCTCCCAGGACGAAATACTCATCCGGCCCCAGCTCGATCTCATTTGCGGCTCTTCCTGGTTCGAGAATGACCTCCGCCCCGTAATCCTCCTTCATGAGATTTCCGTTTATGTATATCTCCCCGATGTCGTTGATGTACACCTTTTCGCCGGGCATGCCTATGATCCGCTTTATGTAGTAGGTGTGACTTGCGTGTTCATAGGGGAACACCACGATGTCAAACCTCTTTGGCTCCGTGAACCTGTAGGTGATCTTGTCCACTATGAGACTGTCTCCGTCCATGAGGGTGGGCATCATGGAATGCCCTTCCACCACGGTCCTCTGCCCCACATAGTGTATCACCAGATAGGTGACAGCCAGTATCACCAGAATATAAATGCTTGTGGATATTATCTCTCTTATTATTCTTTTCATGTTCTAAAGTATAACCCCAAATTACGTGTTATGTCCAATCCTCCGGTTCCTCAAGGGTGATCCTGCCCAGCCTGCCGCTTCTGAAATCATTTATGACAAGGGCTGAGGCCGCCCGCATATCCACTTCCTCACCGGACAGAGCCCCTCTCCTTCTGCCCGCTTCCCTGAGGGCTTCTTCGGGATCATCGGGCATGCCGTCCCCGTAACGGAGTACCAGGGCTTCGGGATAAGCGTCCATGAGGAAGCCTATGAGATATATGCTCAGACTCCTCAGATCAAGTATATCATCATTGATGCTTCCTGTCAGAGCCAGATCCATGCTGCCCCGGCCCTGATCCTGCTTTGGCCACAAGAGTCCCGGCGTGTCCAGGAGCATGATATCTTTGTCCGGCGTGATCCATTGCTCTCCCCTGGTAACTCCCGGCTTATTGCCGGTCTTTAATGAGGCTTTGCGGGATAGTGTGTTGAGGATGGTGGATTTCCCCGCATTTGGGATCCCTGCAGCCATTATGCGCACGGGACGGTTCTTTATGCCTCTCCTCAGGTCTCTCTCCCGTTTTTCCTTCGAGGCTTCCTTAACAAGTCTCCTGACCACCGTCATCTCGCTCTGTTTTCTGGAATCTACCGCAGCGGCCGGCATTCCCTTTTCCTCAAAACGCCGGATCCACCTGTCCGTCTTTCCGGGATCCGCCAGATCCTTTTTGGTCATAAGGACGACCTTTTTTTTGTTTTCGGTGAGTTTCATTATGTCCGGATTGATGGAGGAAGCCGGGATCCGGGCGTCAAGGATCATAAGCACCACATCCACCTTGCCCAGTTCCTGAGTCATCTGCCGGAGGCTCTTCGCCATATGCCCCGGATACCAGTTTACTGCGCCCTCTATTTTATCAGGCCCCATTTTTTATCTCCGAAGCTCAGCATGAGCCAGGC
>JAEELB010000121.1 GCA_016288705.1 Lachnospiraceae bacterium
ACTATGTATCTCCCTGGAATTATCTGAAATAATGAATGACATGGATCACAATACACCATACGATTATACTTCGGCAGCAGGAGGTGTTTCTCCGGGAACCGGCCAATACGGAACGGGACCCCAGGGACAGCCTGCTCCGGGAACCGGCCAATACGGAACGGGACCCCAGGGACAGCCTGCGCAGGGATCCGGTTTCTACGGGCAGGGTATGACAGGAACTCCCTATCCGGCCCCCGGCCCGGAGGGGGTGTCCTATTCCGATTTCTACCGTGAACAGGAGCCGCCCAAGCGGAGAGGCCCGGGTTTCGGAGTGGGGCTTGTCTGCGGGCTTCTGATCGCGTCTATCGTGGCCGGGAGCATATATTTTGCTCTGGCGAGGATCCCGGCAAACAGCAATGTCGCTTCGGACAGTTCTTTTCCGGATGAAGCATCGGAAAAGAAGCTTAAGAAGATCAGGGATACCATCCTTAAGAATTTCTATGTCTATGATGAAAAGAGGACCGCGGATGAATCCGCCATGCGTGACGGAATGTTCAAGGGCGTCCTCGAGTCGCTGAACGATCCTTTCTCCGTCTACTACACCGAAAGCGAGCTGAAGGAGCTCATGAGCGATACCGAGGGCATCTATCAGGGTATCGGAGCCTATGTCAGCATTGATGACAGCGGGGTTCCGGTCATCACGGGGATAATAGAGGATTCTCCCGCCGAGGAAGCCGGGCTCAGGGAAAACGACCTGATCTACAAGGTGGAGGATCAGGAAGTCGAGGGCATGGAGCTTTCCCAGGTGGTGGCGCTGATCAAGGGAGAGGAAGGAACACACGTTAAGCTCACCATAGTCCGCGAGGGTGAACCGGATTTTCTGGAAGTGGACGTTGAGCGGCGAAAGATCGAGAGCCCTACCGTCACCGGCAAAATGCTCACCGACGACATAGGTCTTATTTCCATAAATGAGTTTGACGAGGTGACGGTGGATCAGTTCAGCGAGGCGTATGCGGATGTTACGGGATCCGGCGCAAGAGGCCTGATCATAGACCTGAGGAGCAATCCCGGAGGATCTCTGGATTCCGTGGTCAGGATATCCAGACAGATACTTCCCAAGGGCCTGATCGTCTACACCAGAGACGTGGACGGCAAACAGACCGACTACGAATGCGACGGCGAAAATGAGATAAAGATACCTTTGGTGGTGCTGATAAACGGTCATTCCGCGTCGGCGTCGGAGATACTGGCCGGAGCCGTAAAGGATTACGGGATAGGGACCCTTGTGGGGACCACCACCTACGGCAAGGGGATCGTGCAGAGGATCATTGATCTCCATGACGGCACGGCTATCAAGCTGACCATCGCTGCTTATTATACCCCCAAAGGCACGAACATACAGGGGAAAGGCATCGAACCGGATGTTGAGGTAAAGTTCGATTCCAAGGCGTATTATGACGACGGAAAGGACAACCAGATGGACCGGGCGCTGGAGATACTGGAGGAGAAGCTGGAAAAGTAGTATCCGGACAACATCCTGACCTTGTGCAAATCTCCGGATGAGTGTACTATATTCAATGTGTCAACGAAAAGGAAGGCTGAAGGGTCAGTGAAAGGGAAAGCCTTGTATCGGTCCGGAGAGTCTGACCGGTCCGGGATACTTTGATTGAAAAGGAGAGACTGTCATGACTATTACTAAAACGGTTAACGGAAATGAGGCGGTGCTTGCTTTTGAAGGGTGGCTTGACACCCAGGCGGCTCCCGAAATGAGGGCGGAAGTCGAGGCTCTGGGGGAAGATATCACAAGCCTGGTGATCGATTTTGAGAAGCTTGAATACATCTCGTCTTCAGGTATCAGGGAAGTGGTCGCCGCCTACAAGAAGATGAAGGGAGAACTCAAGGTCAAAAACGCCTCCGCCGGGATCATGAGCATTTTCCAGGCAACGGGCATAGACAAGAAGATCACCTTCGAATAATACATGCGAAACAGGACTTAAACCGGGGGCGGTTCCTTCAAAACAGGAGCGGTCCCTTGTTTAGTCTCTGACAGTATTAGGTGTCAGTCCTCGACAAGATCATGAACGACACCAAAACCGGCCTGGCACTTATTTTAGATAACAGGAGGTCAGGGTATGAATTTGAAACTGTTCAGATTGTATCAGAAGACGGTTTCGCCCGATGACGAAAACTATCTTGAGGATTCAATGACATTCATAAATGACAGCCTCGTGAAGCTGGGAATGTCAGGACGGCAGATAGTCAAGGCGGAGATTATGGCAGAGGAGACCATAGAGGGCTTCCGCGACCACTCTGCGGAAGGCGCCCGGCTGATCATCGTGGTCAGGAGATCTCTTGGCAGCGCCTACGTCGTATTGCGCATGAAGGGTGAAGCCTATGAGCCCTGTCTGTACGATGAAGATTCTCTGGACAGCGTTAAAGATGACCAGTCTGTGGAGGCCATCCGGTCGATCCTGCTGGACGTCTACAGGGACAGCTACAAGTACACGAACAAATCAGGCACGAACAAAGCGATAATAACCGTGGAGCGTTCCGAGCAGGCTATCCGCGCCACGATACTTGCGCTGATCCTGGGGCTGCTTGTGGGGATAATAGGAAATACGCTGCTTCCGGCACCCCTTACAAACGCTCTCTGCAACGTGATCCTGGACCCCATCAAGACCATGTTTATGAACGCGCTCCAGATAATAATCGCTCCTGTGGTGTTCCTGTCACTGTTGACCTGTATTTCCCAGTACAGCAACATAGCCGAACTTGGAAAGCTGGGGGCTAAGGTGATGGGGCTTTACCTCTTAACAACTACCATTGCCATAATCCTTGCCATGGTGGTGTCTTCCGTTTTACAACCCGGAGAACCGGGCTTTGCCCTTGCGGGAGCTTCGGTGAATGCCGCCTCGGTGTCGGTGGACACAAATGTGGATACCTCCCTCCTGCACACCATAATCAATATCATTCCCTCGAATCTGCTGGCTCCCTTTTTGGAGTCCAACACTCTGCAGCTTATCTTTCTTGCCGTGGTGTGCGGGATAGCCTTAGGCGCCATCGGAGAGTATTCGGGTATGCTTAAGGAAATCTTTGAAGCCCTGTATTCAATGTTCATGACCATCACCACCATGATAGCGAGGTTTATCCCTCTGGCGGTCTTCTGCTCGGTGGCGCTCCTGGCGATCCGGCTGGATAAAAGCTCCCTCATTTCTGTTTTGGGGATCCTCCTGGTGTTTATTTTTACCATTTTCCTGATGATCGGGATCTACGGCCTGCTGATAATGCTGATGGGAAAACTGAACCCGGTCATCTTCTTTAAGAAGATCTGGGAAGGTATGCTGACCAGCTTTTCCCTCTGCTCAAGCTCCGCTGCCATGCCTACGAACATGCGGATCTGCAACGAGAAACTGGGCATATCCCCGAAACTCACAAGCTTTTCCATCCCTCTGGGGGCTACCGTGAACATGGACGGGGCCTGCATCAACCTCATGATCTGCGGGCTGTTCCTGGCAAGGGCTTACAATGTTCCCATTTCCCGGACTGATCTGGTGTCTGCGGCCATCACCATAATCCTCCTGTCCCTGGGAGCCCCCGGCGTGCCCGGAGCAGGCCTTGTATGTCTGGGTGTGGTCCTTGAGGCACTGCATGTGCCGGTGGAGGCTATAGGGCTTATCATCGCCGTCAATCCCATCATGGATATGTTCAGCACAATGTCCAACACTACCGGGGACATGACGGTTTCCCTGATAACAGCGAGATCTGAGGGCCTGTTTGACAGGGAGGTGTACCTGAATGAAAACGCCGGTGCTGTGGAGAAAAAGTAAAGGAGAATGACAATATGAAAAGAGAGTGGAAACGGAACTTGTGTCGGCTCCTTACACTGGCGATGCTCGCGGGAACCTTCCAAAGCATCGGGTTCACTGCGCGTGCGGCTGACGAAGCCATTGCGGTCACCGGGACTGATGGTGACGGTGATATCGGGACGGGCCGGGAGATTGCCGAAAATGAGCCGGCTATACCGGAGGCGGGATTTCCCGAGGCTGATGCGTTCAATGAGTATCCCGACATGACAGGGGCTCCTGATCCTGCCCGTGAAGTGGATGATGCCGTAAGGGTTACGCCCGAGCAGGAAAGTCCTTACAACCAGATGGGCAACGTGGAAGAAGGCTACAACGTGGCTGATAACAGCGTAGACTTTACCGTATCGGTAAGCGGCGATGATCCCGATCCCGTGAATGCACTTTGCGGCCTGGAAGTATCTGTAGACCTGAATGATATTTTTTTTATCGACGGTGAAAAACCCGATATGATAATGCCGGGCGGTCAGGCGGGGTTCACGCTGAAGCCTCTCGAGAACCTGCCTGCAGGTACTTACAGACCTGTTGTCACCTTTAGGGCTGATAACCTGAAGACACCTATCGAGCGCAAACTGATCTTTGTTGTGACCGAGAGCGAGACCTTCAGCACCTATGCGGTAACGGATGATGCCGATCATGAAGTCTTATACCACCGCGGGCAGCATGGCTGGACGCTGGAAGGCGGCTTCAAGAGCCGTCTGGAGAATGCCCTGAAGGAGATGAAAACGATCCGGGCGGATAACTATGCGGTTCAGGGAGACAGTCTGGGTACTGGCTTCTATATCAATCTGAACGGCAATACAGCTGATGATCCCGACGTAAAGGTTTACGACAACGGAGGCATACTGACTGTTACGAAGCTGCCAACCTGCAATGTGGACCGGTATGAGACAGCGCTTGTGAACACCGGGTTCGAGCCGGGCTCTCAAAGCTTCCGCTGTTTAAACTTCAGGATCCTTGAAACGGTTGAACTTGATCTTGAAAATGTATCGGAAGATCTTGTCGAGACCAGAGACGGCGGCGTGATCGCAGACGAAGAAGATCTGGGCCCTGTAAACGGACAAAAATTTCAGACCTGGATCAAAGACCTGCCCGGTGATGCTGCAGATAAGAGCGGACTTAAATTCCGCTTTCTTGTTCCTTTCGGGCAGGCATTCAACAAGGCGGAAGAGAAGATCAGCTACAATAAAGCTGCTGTCGGCCTGCCATACATGAACATTACGGCGTACACGGAAGGCAGAGACTCCGATGACTTCCTGTTCATTGTGAAAGAGGATTCCCCGATCTTTACCGGTCTGACCGGAAACACCATTATCAGGAATGATGTGGGTGCAAGAGCAAGCTGGATCCAGCCTCATGATAACAGGTGGACCGTGTCCTTCAACTGGATCTCGGTTTCCCGCGATGTGGCTGATACCAGGGTTGAAGCATCTGCATACTGCAAGGCCGGCGGTGTGATCGTTCCTGCAACGGATCTGAAGCTGAGCAGCAAGCCGGTCGGAACCACGATAGAGTACACTGCAGAAGCAAAGGATCCTGACGGCAAGGTATACTACTCCTACAAGAACGTTGACAAGAATGGTGTTGTAAGAGACGGACGTGCCGGACAGGTCCTTACGGGCGATATCGTTGTCGTAGGCCTGGAAGAGGAATATCCTTACACCGGCAAGGCGATCACTCCCGGCTTCTATGTGATGGACGGCGACGTTGTCCTTGCAAAGGACGGCGACTACACAGTGAAGTACAGAAACAACAGGAAGGTCGGTGATGCCACCATCGAGATCAAAGGTAAGGGCAACTACAAGGGTAAGAATGATGTGGTGAAGTTCAGGATCTACGATCCTTATGAGAAGGCAGTCGCTGACGGCGTTAAGCTTACAGCCGGCGTTAAGGGCATCGCCAGGATCGAAGGAACGTACGTTTACAATGGACGGGCACAGTATCCTGCGAGCATCACCGTTAAACTTCCCGGTAAGGATAACACTATCGTTATGGATCACGAAGGCGACGGTGTGTATACGAACGACGGCGAAGAGACCGTGGTCATTTCCGTTGTCAACAACGTTGACAAGGGTACCGCGGTCGTCGCAGCAGTTGGCGCGGACGGCAGGGTCAGGACCGGGACATTCGCGATCAAGGCTGCTCCCATCAGCGACGCAAAGATCGCAGAGGGCCCGGAAGCCGGGTACAGCGTTAAGGGCGCGATCCCGGCCGGTCTGGAAATCAAATGGAAGAATGCCGATGAGGAAGAGGTGACTCTGATCAACAGGCAGGACTTCACTGTGAAGTACAGCAACAACAAAGAAGCCGGAACCGGCACGATCAGGGTTACCGGTAAGAAGAACTTCAAGGGCAGACTGGAAGGCAGCTTTACGATCAATGCTCTGGAGGTTGACGGGATCGCTGCCGTAAATGCAAACACCGGCATGAAGGCCGGCAAGGTTAAGGCCCTGGTTCTTGACAGGCAGGGGTTCAGGGTGCCCGATGGGAAGCTGAACGTGTCCGTTTCGGACGAAGAGGGCAATGCTGTCGGGCCTGATGACAAGCTTGCGGCCGGTGCAAAGATCACGGTTGCGGTTACGAGTGCAGATCCCGCAAATGTGGCCATCGCTGAAAAAGGAATCACCGCGGAAACTGCAGTCGGTGATAAGATGTCGTCTGTTAAGGTTAAAGCCGATGACCTGACTAAGACCTACACCGGTGAACCGATCGAACTGGAAGAAACAGACATGGACAAGGTGAGCGTTACATTCGGCAGGACACGGCTGGTTTACGGGGAAGACTTCGTGATCGTTGGCTACGCCATGAATGTTAACAAGGGCAAAATGACTGTTTACATCGCAGGCACAGGTGAGGCAACCGGGCGCGGGACATTCAGCGGCAGCAAGAACTTCACCGTCAGGATCGTTCCCAAGAGCCTGCAGTGATCCTTAAGCAGGGAGGTACCTGACGAAACCCATGGACAATGTGATCGCTGCCCTGAACCGGCCCACTTTGGTGCTTTCGCACAATAAGACCCTCGCCGGGCATCTCTACGGGGAATTCAAGGAGTTCTTCCCCGAGAACGCAGTCGAGTGTTTTGTGTCCTATTAGTTCTCTAATAAATAACTAATCTGCCTGTGATTTCTGTTTTCTGAGACGCATCATTTTTTGAATAGGTCTTTTCTCAAACCTATATTTATCAAACCTTTCCCGCACTCCCACAAGAAAAAGTACAAGAAACTATTTACAAGGACAGACCTTTTCCCAGAAACTGGAAAGGGTGCTTAAATCCGATGCCAGTGATATAGGAAATCACATCTAAGATATGTAAAATTCACCCGCGAGACATGAAAAGTCAAATTATGACAAAAATCTGCAAAATTAAAGATTTGGTGTTGACATATAGAACAGCAAATGC
>JAEELB010000122.1 GCA_016288705.1 Lachnospiraceae bacterium
GTATTTTTGTGTGTCGGCGAATGCTTATCATCGAGCACAAAGTGCGAGATGAAGGCGGCAATGCCGGATCGAGCAGGGGATCCCTGCTCGATCGCAGGCACGGGCCGGTCCCGTAATTTTTCATTGAAGAATCCCGCCCAAAAGATTATACTGTTGTGTGATACCATTTTGACGGGAGATAGATAATTTGCTTATTTCAGCTTACGCAGCCTGCGCTTTTGCGTCATTTTTATACATCGTCTATCTGACTTCAAAAGCAAAGCGCCAGAATATTTACCCCTACCTCACCTGTGTGGTCATGCTCATCTGCAACACAGGCTATCTTGCGCTTGCCGTTTCAAAGACCGAAGAGGCCGCCATCCTTGCAAATGACCTGACGTACATGGGCGGCTGCTTCATGCCGCTCCTGCAGCTGTTCATCGCGGCCGAGCTCTGCAAGATCAATATCCCTCGTCCCGTGCGGCTCATTATGGTCTCATTTTCCTTTGTGGTCATGTGCCTCGTGTTCTCCACAGGACACAGCGACATATATTACCGGTCGATCGAGCTCAGACAGGCTTACGGCGCCACGTACCTGGTCAAAGAATACGGTCCCGCGCACAACGCCTATTCCATCATGCTCTACGCCTATATGACCATGACGTTCGTCCTGCTGATCTACTCGATAAGGAGGAAGTCCACCGTCTCCTATATCACTGTCCGGAAATACGCGATTATCATGTTTTTCATTGCCTTTGTATACATAATAGAACGCGCCACGGGCACAAAGGCTGAGCTGGTGCCCTTCGCCTACCTGATAAGCGAGGTCCTCATTATCAGGATCTACAGCAGTCTGGACATGTATGATATGACTGCCAATGTGATGAACGTGTGGGAAAAAATGGAGACCTACGCGTATATCCAGCTGGACAGGAACAGAAATTACGTCGGGAGCAGCAACCTGGCAAAGCATTATTTTAATGAACTCAACGATCAGAAGATCGATTTCCCTCTTACGCTGAACCCCGGATCTCCGCTGAACAGCCTGCTCGGCAATCTTGACAACCTTCCGAAAGAGGGGCGGAGCGAGCCCGTAAAGATCAGGGCCGGAGAGATCATTCTCAGCGCCAGCCTTAACCGCCTGTACAGCGGCACAAAAGAGCAGGAGATCGGTTATGTCATGGAATTCTTTGACGTGACAAAAGAAGAAAAATACCTTGAGTCCATCAAGAGCAGGAATATCAGGCTCGCGGTTGCGGAAGCGGCGGCCCAGCAGGCGAACATTGCCAAAAACCGCTTTCTTGCGAATATGTCCCACGAGATCAGGACTCCCGTGAACACCATAATCGGCATGAACGAGATCATCCTCAGGGACAGCACGGAGGATGAGATAAAGGAACACGCCTATGATGTGAAAAACGCCGCCAACACTCTGCTGGGCATCATCAATCAGATCCTCGACCTTTCCAAGATAGAGTCCGGAAAGATGGAGATCGAAAAGAACGAATACCGTCTGAACGATCTTCTCACAAATCTGTACCGCATGTCCATCGGAAGGGCAAAATCGAAGGGACTCTCTCTCGATTTTCAGGTGGAGAGCGACCTTCCCTCCATCCTTTACGGGGATGATTCCAAGATAAAGCAGATCATCTCAAATCTTCTGACAAACGCAATAAAATATACGGAAGAGGGAGGCGTGGTCGTCCGCTTTGAGCGCATGAAAGATATG
Source organism: Lachnospiraceae bacterium (assembly GCA_016288705.1). Taxonomy (GTDB): domain Bacteria; phylum Bacillota; class Clostridia; order Lachnospirales; family Lachnospiraceae; genus JAEELB01. The sequence goes on from JAEELB010000122.1 coordinate 1,709, forward strand.
GAGAAGCAGAAGAACACGGACAAAAACACCCTCATCATGCGTGTCAGCGTGGAAGACACGGGCATAGGCATCAAGAAGGAAGACATGATAAAACTGTTCCAGCCCTTCGAGCGCCTGGACATGGAAAAGAACAGAAATATCGAGGGGACCGGGCTGGGCATAAACATCACCCAGCGGCTCCTGTTCATGATGGGTTCAAAACTGGATGTCAAGAGCGAATACGGAGAGGGATCCGTCTTCTCGTTCATCATCGCCCAGAGCATCAGGGATCAGTCCCCTGTGGGAGAATTCAAGCCCATTGCTCCCAGGAAGAGGCTCAAAGCCCACAAGATCGGATTCACTGCGCCTGACGCGGAGATCCTGGTCATAGACGACAACATCGTGAACATCCAGGTTTTCACCGGCCTGCTCAAGCCCGTCAAATGTAAGATCGACCAGGGCACCAGCGGGGATATCTGCCTTGCGAAGACAAAAGAAAAGAAATACGACATTATTTTCCTTGATGAGATGATGCCCGGCAAGAGCGGCACACAGACCCTTAAGGAACTCCGTGAAGACAGGGACAATCCAAACGCGGAGACCGTCGTGTGCGCTCTGACCGCGGATGCTCTCTCCGGCGCCAGGGAGAAATTCATCGAAGCCGGCTTCAACGATTATCTTTCAAAGCCGGTCAACATCGAAGAGCTGGAAAAGATGATGAAGAAGACCCTGCCGCCCGAACTTGTCAGAACCGGCGGCTGACTTCTCCACGATCCGCACGCTGTTCACTCATTTATGTGATCCCAGCCCTGCCCTATGATGGTCTTCACGTGATCGTCGGCCAGGGCATAGCAGATCATCTTCCCCTCTCTGCGGCCCCTCACCAGATCTGCCTGTTTAAGCACTTTAAGCTGATGAGATATGGCGGACGCTGTCATGTCGAGACTTTCCGACAGATCCGTGACGCATTTCTCGCTTTCCATGAGCGAGAAAAGGATCCTCAGTCTGGTGCTGTCTCCAAACACCTTGAACAGTTCGGATAACTGTTCTGTCTTTGCCTCTCCGACCGCTGATCCGCCGGAAAAGGGTATTTTATCTTCATTTTTCATTGCATACACCTCACATTCCGATCACCGGCAGCATCTGAAGCCCTTTCCGGTGGTCGCTCCACAGGGGCAGTTCCGGATCCGGCCAGCCGGGAAACCCCGGCTTCAGTTCAGCGCGGGAGTCCTGAGAGCCCGGACTGCGTTCAGGACAGCGATGACCATAACTCCCACGTCGGCAAATACGGCGATCCACATGCCGGCAAGCCCCAATGCGCAGAGCAAAAGGCACAGGACCTTTACTCCGATGGAGAAAATGATATTTTCCTTTGCAATGGTCATGCATTTCCTGGCGATCCTGACTGCCAGCGGGAGCTTCATCATGTCGTCGTCCATTATCACCACATCGGCGGCCTCGATCGCGGCGTCAGAGCCCATTCCTCCCATTGCTATGCCTATATCGGACACGGTGAGAACCGGGGCGTCGTTCACTCCGTCACCGACAAAAGCCACCCAGCCGGTGCCCTCATCCCTGACCTTCGACACTTCGGACACCTTATCCTCCGGAAGAAGCGAACTCCTGTATTCGCTGATCCCGGTCTTATTTGCGATATCAGCCACCGCATCCTTTGAATCTCCGGACAGAATGATCAGCCTTCTGACCCCCAGTTTTTCAAGTTCTTTGACCGCTCCGGGAGAGGACTCCTTTACGGAATCGGAAATAAGGGCGTACCCGGCGTATTTCCCTCCCACGGCAAGATGAACGACGGTTCCGGGAGCCTTGCTTTCAGCCGCGGTGACTCCCTCCAGTTCCATCAGTTTTTCATTTCCGGCCGCAACGGTAACGCCGTCCACCAGGCCCTTCACTCCTTTTCCCGAGATCTCCTTTATCTCAGATACCCGTTCCCGCCTGACTTCTTTACCATACGCCTCCGTAAGGCTCCTGCTGATGGGGTGAGACGAAGCGCACTCGATATGAGACGCGTACATAAGGAAGGTCTCATCATCCAGTTCGCTCTCATATATCCCCTGTACGGAAAAAACGCCTTTTGTCAGGGTACCGGTCTTATCGAAGAATATGTTTTGGAAATCGGAAAGGCGCTCCACATATTCCGAACCCTTGACGAGGATGCCGTTCCTTCCCGCGCCGCCGATCCCTGCAAAAAAGGTGAGGGGGATACTGATGACGAGGGCGCAGGGACAGCTCACCACGAGGAATGTAAGCGCCCTGTAGATCCATGTCATCACATCCGGTTCCAGGCTCATAAAGAATCTTATTACGGGAGGAAGGGCCCCCAGCGCGACTGCAAGCCCCACGACAGCAGGAGTGTAGAACCGGGCGAATCTGGTTATGAAGCGTTCGGGAGCGGAACGGCTGGTTTCAGAATTCTCCACCAGTTCAAGTATCCTGGAAACCGCAGATTCACCAAATTCCTTTGTGGTCCTCACCCTGAGGACACCGGACATGTTGACGCAGCCGCTTACCACGCTGTCCCCCTCCTTCACGTCCCTGGGAATGCTCTCTCCGGTCAGCGCCCTTGTATCTATGGAAGAATCCCCCTGGATCACGACGCCGTCAATGGGTATCTTTTCGCCGGGATTGACGACTATGACCGAAGAAACCGGCACCTCCTCGGGGGACACCTTCCGGATCTCCCCGCCGGTCTCGATATTTGCGTAATCCGGTCTTATGTCCATCAATGCGGTGATATTGTCCTTGCTCTTATCTACTGCATAATCTTCAAAGAACTCTCCCGTTTTAAAGAACAGCATGACCGCCACTGCTTCCGTGTATTCTCCGCTCTGTATCGCGCCCAGGACAAACGCCCCGAGAGTCGCCACCACCATAAGGAAGCACTCGTCAAGGGGTTCTCCCTCCTTCAGCCCCTCCGCCGCCTCCAGCAGGACGTCATAGCCAATGATCAGATATGTGACGAAGTAGCAGATGATCTTCGCAAGTCCCCGCGCGGAAAGGATCCCTGAGCCTTCATCCCCCGGGGAAGAGGCCGCAAACACAAAATGCAGTACCACCAAAAGCGCCGCCGTGACTGCGATCCTGACAAACAGTATCTTCTGTTCTTTTTCCATCATGATCCTCCTTTTCCCGTATATATGCCTTATGTCCGGTCGGTTACCGGTGATCGTTTCAGCCTCGGCTGCTGAGCTGTCCGCAGCGGTGGCGCCGCCCAGGGGCTAAAAGGCTACCCGTAGATGCGGGGCCGCCCAGGGGCCGCAGTGCTGCCGGTAGATGCGGAGCCGCCTCGGGGCAATGCTCTTCCGGCAATATATTTGCTTTATTGTTCATTTGAATAATAGTTCATATGTTCTGCCCTGTCAAGTCATTTAATGTTGATTTTTCAATGTTCGAAAATGTGTTGCTTTCCCCATCGGAGATCCGATCTCTCCGGGCTGACTCCCCTATTCACAGAAGACCTTCCCTCAGTCACTCCCGAAAGGGCGCGTGCCCGCAAAGTTAGGATAAAGCTGAAGTTTTCCGTCATTCTATCCTAACTTTTGCATTCTCATCTCTTATTTTCGAGAGTCGCGTACCCGCAAAGTTAGGATAAAACTGAAGTTTTCCGTCATTCTATCCTCTCCATATAGTCAAGTGCTTTTTCAGTAAAATCAATACTTTTCCGAGTCCTCATAATGAATGAACTACGGTTATGGAGTGATCTTTACCTCATACAGGGCAGATATATAGTGTTTATGGGTATACCAAGTAAAAC
>JAEELB010000123.1 GCA_016288705.1 Lachnospiraceae bacterium
AAATTATGAAAAATGGTATGAAGGAGATGAATATTACTGGGGCACAGAACCCGGGAGTTTTCTTGATGAATTAATAGATCTGTGCCCTCCTTCTGCAGGAAAAAAGGTGCTTGATATAGGTTGCGGCGGAGTTCCGCATTATCATTGCATGGATACGATTATCTGCAGAAAGACAAAGAAAGATCTGATCAGATAAATGATCTGTTTCTATAGAGTTTTATCGTACGATATACGAAATGTCGAGAGAGGTAGGGACGCATGGATATGAACTACAGGGTTATAGAAAAAGAAAAGTATTACCGGAGCGGGGTATTCCGTCATTTTACGGAAGACTGCAAATGTTCATTTTCTATGACTGCGAAAATAGATGTCACAGATCTGGTGGATCATTCCAGGCGGACAAGCACTAAGTTTTATATCAACTTTCTGTATGTTCTTTCAAAGGTGCTGAACTCAAGAGATGACTACAAGATGGGTTATCTCTGGCAGTCGGAAGAGCTGATCTGTTATGACAGCATCAATCCGATTCAGTATGTTTTTCATGAGGATACGGAAACATGTACGCCGGTCTATACGACTTATTCTGAAGAATATGAAGTGTTTTATCGGAATGCTTTAAATGATGTAGAGAATGCAAAGAAAGCAAGGGAATATGGGCTTGATATGATGAATCATCCGAACTGGTTTGATGCATCTTATATTTCCTGGCTGTCCTATGATTCGTTGAACATTGAGCTGCCGGACGGATATTTGCATTTTGCTCCCATCATCAACTGGGGGAAATACCGGGAGGAATACGGCAGACTTATGATGCCGGTGAGTGTCCGACTGAATCATGCTATAGCAGATGGATTTCTTGTGGCAAATGTATACAGACTGCTGGAAAAGGAAATGGCGGAATTTTGCGGGTACTAAAGACTATCAGCCGCAGGTGCCGTTATCAGAAAAATTGGTTTACGGACAGCGCTGGTGCAGGGAAAAGTACAGAGGTGACGGAGAATGAACAAAACGGATTTGCATAAGAAATTGTATAGCCTTCAGGATCTGAAATATCGGGATATGCAGATAAAGATAATTCCGACCGTAAGTCCAGAGTCGATCATCGGAGTGAGGACTCCGGAACTTAAGACAATGGCAAAGGATTTTTTGAAAGCCGGAGATCATAAGGATTTTCTTGGAGAGCTGCCCCATAAGTATTTTGAAGAAAACCAGTTGCAGGCTTTCATTATTTCGGGGATTAAAGATCCGGAAGAATGTATGGAGGAACTGGAGAAGTTTCTCCCCTATGTAGATAACTGGGCTACGTGTGATCAGATGTCTCCGAAGATCTTTAGGAAGCACAAAGATGTGCTTCTTGCGCATATTAAAGAGTGGATCAGATCGGATAAGACATATACCATAAGATTTGGAGTGGGAATGTTGATGGAGCATTTTCTGGATGAGGACTACGATCCGCAGTATCCGGAGATGGTCGCCGGGATCAGATCGGAAGAGTACTACGTCAATATGATGATCGCCTGGTACTTTGCAACTGCTCTTTCAAAGCAGTATGAAAGCATTCTGCCGTTTATAGAGGGAAAAAGACTTGAAGACTGGACCCATAACAAGGCAATTCAGAAGAGTGTGGAGAGCAGCAGGATCAGGGATGAACAAAAAATATATCTTAAAACATTGAAAGCGACACATTAACATCGGCTGAAACTGCAAAGCAAGATCGAGCTTGAGGAAAGACCTATCATCCATTATGATTGGAACGAGCACTGTAAGTACTACTTGGATCGGCAGCGAAAGGAGGACCGAAAATGAAAAGGATCATAGGTTTGATTTTATCTATGTGCATGGTGACAGCTCTTTACGGATGCGGCATGACCGGCGCTAAGCAGCAGGATGTTGCCAGGGCAGATAATACGAATGATGCAAAAGTGGATCTGAATGCAATTATGGATTCGGTCGAAAAGATGATACAGAATGATTTTAAGCCGAAGATAGGCATTGTACTTGGGTCCGGTCTAAATAAACTGGCGGATGAAGTCGATGTTGTGCAGACGATCCCATATGAAGAAATACCCGGATTTCCTCATTCAACGGTTCACGGGCACAATGGCAGGTATATACTGGGGTATCTCGAAAATGTACCGGTAATAATGATGGATGGCCGTGTTCATTATTATGAAGGATATTCCATGGAGGAGGTTGTCACTCCCGTCAGAGTTATGGCCAAACTGGGAGTTGATGAGATCATCACGTCAAATGCAGTAGGCAGTCTCAGAGCTGAGTATCCGGTGGGAGCGCTTGTCTGTATTGAAGATCACATTTCATCATTTGTTCCGAACGTACTGATCGGCCCGAATGACGATTCACTGGGCGAAAGGTTTGTAGGAATGAACAATATATACGACAGCTCTTTGAGGAAAACTGCCCATGAAGCAGCAGACGAACTCGGTATAGATCTGTTAGATGGCATTTACCTGCAGGTAACGGGTCCGACTTACGAGTCCAAGGCAGAAGCAGAGATGTATGCCTCTCTTGGAGCGGACATAATCGGTATGAGCACTGCCTGTGAGGCTATTGCCCTGAAGCATATGAATGTGAAGATCCTTTCCATCAGCTGTATCACTGACTATTGCCCGAACGTAAATAACATTGACACTACGCATGAAGAGGTTCTGAAAAACGCCGATAAAGTCAGTCATGAATTCGTGAGCCTGATAAAGGCAATCGTAAGAAAACTGTAAGAGTCTTCCTCGTCGCGGTTCCACCCCCATATCCTGTGAGGATCCCCGTGAATCCGACTATAGTCTTTCTGAAGAGTGTGGAGCGCGGCAAGTGCTTCATCGAATATATCCCGGCGGAAAACGCCCGGGTTCCGATCGAAGCGGATGTACCACGATTCAAAGAATGTGCAAAAATCGCCGTTGGCTGTATATCAGCCACGAGTTGTCAGACAGCCAATGGGTAAACCCGGGACAGAAAAACGGCACAGGGGGCACAGACAAGGAAAAGTGTAAAAAACCGATTGCTTGACAGACAAACGGTCCGTTACTATAATCGTGGTCGATTCTCGTATTGAGCAGGAAGAGCGTCCTGATTTACAGGTCATATGAGCACAGTTTCAGACCTGATCCGAAACGCCCGGTATTTACGGAGTGTGCGAAAAGTGTTTCTGACAGAAAGAAAAGCCGCATGAACGGCCATCATAAAACAGGCAGAATAAAGGTAACAGCGGGCATCATGGCAGTCGTGATGATTTTTGCCATGTTTTTTTCCTCGTTTTTTATCGCTTCGCATGTCGATCATGACTGTACGGGAGAGGATTGTCCCATATGCGCCTGCATTCAGCAATGCGAGAATACTATCCGGGGTATAGGCAGCGGTATCGCGGCCACGTCAGCTGTTATCATGCCCTTGATGATCGCTTTAGTGATCACATCTTTCGGCGTGCTTTCATTTCAATGGAATACGCCGGTTTCCGCAAAAGTCCGTATGAATAATTGAACAACCATACTTATGGGCAGATCATGCCCTTTTGAGGTTGACAACAGCGTTGGCGTCGGGCAGGGGATCCCCTCCCGATCTGCGCGCGAGATTATTCGATACGGAGGTTCAAATGAATAGATATTTTTCTGTACCGCTGGCCGGCATTATGGCGGCGTGTTGCATTTCGGCCTGCGGATCTGTAAATGACGTATCCGCAACATCAGGTGACGACAAGCTTCAGATCGTAACGACCATATTCCCCGAATATGACTGGGTAATGAATGTTTTGGGTGACAATCCTGCAAATGCAGAAGTTACCATGCTGCTTGACAACGGAGTAGACCTTCACAGTTATCAGCCCACTGCGGACGATATCCTGAAGATATCAACCTGCGACATGTTCATATATGTAGGCGGAGAATCCGATGAATGGGTGGAAGATGCGCTCAAGGAAGCGACAAATAAAGACATGTCCGTGGTCAACCTCCTTGAGGCCCTCGGAGATTCCGTTAAGGAAGAGGAAATAGTAGAGGGCATGCAGGAAGATGAACACGAACACGAAGGAGAGGAAGCTGCCGGGCATGATGATGGCGATGCCGGTGAGCATGAGCATGAAGAGGGCGAACCGGAGTATGACGAACATGTGTGGCTGTCCCTTCGAAATGCCGCAAAACTGACAGACAGTATATCAAAAGAGCTTCAAAGGATCGATGCGGCTAATGCCGGGGTATATGCGGCCAACAGCGAAGCGTATATCCAAAAGTTGAACGATCTTGATAAGCAGTACGGTGATGCTGTATCAGCCGCTTCCGTTAAGACCCTTCTGTTCGGAGACCGTTTTCCGTTCCGCTATCTTACGGACGATTACGGACTGACTTATTATGCTGCTTTTGTCGGATGCTCGGCGGAAACAGAGGCCAGCTTTGAGACCATCACCTTTCTGGCAGAAAAGGTTGATGAACTGTCATTACACGCCGTTATGACCATTGAAGGGAAGGATCACAGGATCGCGGAGACGATCGTGCAGAATACGGAAAGCAAGGATCAGCAGATCCTTACAATGGATTCCCTGCAGTCCACCACATCAAAGGATGTGGAAGGCGGGACAACGTATCTGTCCGTTATGGAAGAAAACCTGACAGTTCTTAAAGAGGCGTTAAGGTAGGAGGGATCATCATGGCTTTTATCACCGTGACAGATCTGTCGCTGGGATATGATGAACAGCTTGTCCTGCGTGATCTGAATTTTTCGGTATCAAAGGGGGATTATCTGTGTATCGTGGGAGAAAACGGTTCCGGTAAGACGACTCTCATGAAAACGATACTGCATCTGAAAGAACCCATAAGCGGAAAGATCGAAACCGGTGATGGGCTGAAACAAAACGAGATAGGGTATCTGCCGCAGCAGACGATAGTACAAAAAGATTTCCCGGCATCCGTAAAAGAGATCGTTCTCTCCGGATGCCAGGGACGCTGCGGCTTCCGGCCGTTCTACAGCAAGGAAGAAAAAACTCTTGCAAGGGAAAACATGGAAAGGATGGGGATCACGGATCTGGCAAACCGCTGTTACAGGGATCTGTCCGGCGGACAGCAGCAGAGGGTCCTGCTTGCGAGGGCACTTTGCGCGACCGGAAAGGTGCTGCTCCTTGACGAACCCGTGGCCGGTCTCGACCCGAAAGTGACTGCTCAGATGTATGATCTGATCGAAGGACTGAACAAGGAAGGGATCACAATTATCATGATATCCCATGATATCTCGGCGGCTGTAAGATATGCGAGCCATATCCTTCACATCGGAGACAGGGTGTTTTTTGGGAGCAGGGAGGAATATCTGAAGAGCGGGATCGGAAAAAGCTTTGTCGAGATGGGTAAAGGGGGTGAGAACAACGGATAAACTTATCATGTATCTGCAATATCCATTTGTCAGATATGCGCTGATCGTGGGCGTATTGATCGCCCTGTGTTCATCACTTCTCGGCGTAACACTCGTCCTGAAGAGATTTTCATTCATCGGGGACGGGCTTTCCCACGTGGCATTCGGAGCAATGTCCGTCGCTGCGGTTCTGCAGCTGACGAACGAAATGATGCTTATACTTCCGGTTACGGTCATAAGCGCCGTAATGCTCCTTCGTACCGGTCAGAATGCCAGGATCAAGGGAGACGCCGCGATAGCCATGATATCTGTCGGAGCCCTTGCCTTCGGGTATCTGATCATGAACATCTTCTCCACTTCATCAAATCTGACTGGGGATGTGTGCTCCACATTGTTCGGATCAACCTCGATACTGACCCTCACTCCCGGTGAGGTGTGGCTGTGCGCTGTCCTTTCCATAGCGGTGGTATTGATCTTTATTATCTTTTATAACAAGATCTTTGCCGTCACATTTGATGAAGAGTTCGCAAAAGCAACGGGAACAAGGGCGGAAGCTTACAATCTGCTTGTAGCTGTCGTCATAGCGGTCGTTATCGTTCTTGCCATGAACCTGGTAGGATCTCTTTTGATATCGGCGCTTGTCATATTTCCTGCCCTGTCGGCAATGAGGTTATTTGACAATTTCAAAGCCGTCACGATATGCTCCGCAATCCTGTCAGTCATATGTGCATTTTTCGGGATGATCGTATCCATTCTGGGAGGAACGCCGGTGGGTTCGACTATCGTCGCCGTTGATGTGGCGGTTTTTTTGATCTGCTATTTCTCCGGACGTGTTAAAAGGGGTATCGTCAGATGAAGAAAAATAAGATAATAAGTCTGTCTGCATGCGCGATCGCTCTGATACTGGGAGTGAGCTGCGGGCAAAATGAAGATCCAACCGGAAGAAATAAGGTAAGCAACGGGAATAATGTACAGAGTATTCTTGAACAGGGCATGTCGGAAGCCGAAGCCGAAACCGAAACCGGATCCGACATTACCGTGCAGGAAGATACGGCTCCCGCTGCTGCGAAAGAACCTACAGACACGCCATCTGACGCCGTTCCGGCACCGGTTCCCGAAAGCGGACCGGCGGCCGATATATCGGGCGGGACAAATGAAGATCATATTGATCTGACAGCATTATCCGGAACAATGGTCTATTCGGAAGTCTATAACATGATGTATTATCCCGAAAACTATATCGGAAAGACTGTTAAGATGAGCGGGTCGTATGCTGTCTATCATGATGAAAGCACGGGCAAGTATTACCATGCATGCATAATATCGGATGCCACGGCATGCTGTACGCAGGGGATCGAATTTGAGCTCACGGATGACTATTCCTATCCGGAGGACTATCCGGAAGAAGGCGGAGAGATCTGCGTGGAAGGAGTGTTCGACACCTACATGGAAGGGGAATACACATACTGCATACTGAGAAATGCAAGAAAACAGCAGTGACAGACCCTGATTTTCCGTCATTACTCCTTTATTGAACACGGGTCGGCGAAAAGCCGCATCACAATATAAAAATTGCGGGTTTCACAGCAGACTCTTCAGCACCGAGAACAGTTCGTCGGGTTCGATGGGCTTGGTCAGATGCGCATTCATTCCTGCGGCAAATGAGAGCCTCACATCCTCGTCCAGGGCGTTTGCCGTGAGGGCAATGATGGGGATGGTTGCAGCGTCAGGCCGGTCCGTCCCGCGTATCGCCCTCGCCGCATCGAGCCCGTTCATCTTTGGCATCCGGATATCCATGAGTATCGCGTCATAGGCTCCGATCTCACTGTTTTTGAACAATTCCACGGCTTCCTCCCCTGTGGAGGCGCAGTCCGTCTGAATATCATTTGTCGCCAGCAGCTTTTCCATGATGCTGGCGTTGATGGACATGTCTTCGGCCAGGAGGATCCTGCTGCCGCTTAAGGGGGCCGCCTTACTCGATTTCTGTGATCCGGCCTTCCTGCCCGCAAGGATCTTCCCCAGCTCCTCCTCTATGTGTCCCGTAAAGATCGGCTTTGCCAGAAATCCGTCCACGCCGGCAATAAAAGCCTCTTCCATGATCTCATACCAGTTGTATGTGGTGAGAACTATCGTGATCTCATCCCTTTTCGCGGTCTCCCTTATGCGTCTTGTGAGTTCAATGCCGTCCATTTCCGGCATTTTCCAGTCGATGAGCATCAGGTTAAAAGGCGGCTTATGGTCGGGCAGACTTCCAAGCATAGCCAGCGCGTCCCTGCCGCTTAAGACGTATTCGGAGTCTATTCCGATGCGGCGGAGTACCATCCTGGCGTGTTCACAGGCCGTGACGTCGTCATCCACGATGAGCGCCCGAAGATCCGAGGGGTCGAAGGGGTATTTTCCGGTTTCCTTTCCGCCGCAGGTTCCGAGGGGGATGCAGACAGTAAAGGTCGAGCCTTTTTCTTTCCCGGATTCCACCTCGATGCTGCCGCCCATCATGTCAATGATCTTTTTCGATATTGCAAGACCCAGACCCGTATTTTCCACGCGGCTTCCATCGGCATCCGTCTCCTTGGAAAACGGCTCGAAAAGTTCAGGCAGATATCCGGGGTCAATGCCGTCTCCGCTGTCGGAGATCGCAAAGCAGATGCTGACCCTGTCTTCCGTGCGCTGCCCTTCCTTTACGGTAAATGAGATCCTGCCTCCGGGAGGGGTATAAAGGATCGCGTTTTCAAGGATGTTGAGGATCACCTGCTTGAGCTTCAGGTCATCACCGATATAGTGATCATCGATCTGTCCGAGTACGCTGCAGTCAAAGACGAGATCCTTATCCTCGCATTTTGATTCGGTCACCGTGTTTATCTGCTCAAGCATGTTTCCGAAGGAGAATTCCTCCTCTTTGAGTTTCATGTTTCCGGACTCAATAAGGCTCATTTCGAGGATATCATTGATAAGGGAAATGAGGTGTCTTGCGCTGGTGCCGATCTGCGTAACGATCTCTCTTGTCTCGTCGTCAAGGTCGGGATTCCTGAGCGCCAGATTGTAAAGCCCCACGATATCGTTCATTGGGGTGCGTATCTTATGGCTCATGTTGGAAAGAAAAGCCGTCTTCGTCAGGTTGGCGCGTTCCGCCTCCTCCAGAGCTCTTGTCAGCATCTGCCTGCGCTCTTCCTCAACGACTTTAAGGGATACTCCCGGGGGCTCGTCCTTATTTTCGGAATTCTGCAGAATATCCTTCAGGATGTCCTTAAGAGAGCGGTAGGTGGAGAGGAGGTCAGGCATTTTCTTCGAGATCTCCTCGGTATCGCCTTCTTTGGCGGCCACTTCCAGGGCTTTTGCCTTTTCCGAAAGGGCGTTGGCTCCGATTGCCGCCGATGTGCTCTTTAATGAGTGCACATTTATAGCCAGGTTTTCAAGGTCTCCGTCTTTAAAATTATCCTCGATCTGCCGGGACTTGACGTCGATGGACAATTCGAAAGTCTCTATGGCGTATATGTAATCCTCGGCGTCGCCGCAGTACTCTATTCCCTTGGCGGGATCGATCTCGGGATGCTCGAAGATGATGTGGGGAAGCTTGGAGAGCTCGCTGTCTTCGGAGACCTCATCCTTGCCGTCACTCAGGATAACGGAATCCTGGGGCAGATATTTGATCATCATGCGTTCCATGTCGTCAATGTTTACGGGCTTCGAGAGATAATTTGTAAAGCCTGCTTTCATCATCTTCTCTTTGTCCCCGGAGACGGCGCTGGCAGTAAGTGAGATGATCGGAGTCTTTTCGAATTTTTCAGGATAGATCTCTTTGATCTTTTCGAGTGTCTCTATGCCGTTCATCTGCGGCATTCTGTAATCCAGAAACACCAGATCGTAGTGCTCGCTGCCGAACTTCTCTATGCACTCGGCTCCGCTTGTGGCAACATCGATATGCATTTTGGTGCGCTTGAGAAGTCCTGCCACCACCTGCAGGTTCATAGGTGTGTCGTCGACAACGAGAAGCCTCAGCCCGGGAGCGGTAAAGAGCGAATGCTTTCTGCGGTTATTATCGGTTTCGTTCGAATGAGGATCCGGAGTAAACTCACCTACAGGAGTCCAGTCGGCAACCTTCTGGGTCAGTACAAATGAGAACCTTGATCCGTTTTCGTAGCGGCTTTCCACCTTTAGTTCACTGTCCATAATGGAAAGGAGCTGTCTTGTGATGGCAAGTCCCAGGCCCGTTCCCTCGATGCTGCGTGTCTTTTTGAGATCCAGACGGTCAAAGGGTTCAAACAGCCGCTTCATGTCCTCTTCCCGGATGCCTATACCCGTGTCTGTGACGGATACTTCAAAGCTCACGGAGTCAGTCTGACGTTCCCTGAGGCAGATCTCAAAGTCCACGGACCCCTTTTCGGTATATTTTACGGCGTTGGTAAGGAGGTTGGTGATGATCTGCTTCACTCTGATCTCATCGCCGTACAGAAGGCCGGGAAGTGCGGGATCCACCTTAAAGCTGAGTGTCAGGCCCTTTGCTTCCGCGCGGAACTGGACCAGATTGTACAGATCCACGATAAGAGACGTGAGAGAATACTCTTCATTTTCCAGAGTCATTTTTCCGGTCTCTATCTTGGAGAAATCAAGTATGTCGCTTATTATCCCGAGAAGGCTTACGCCGGCTTTCCTTATGTTCTCGGAATAATCCAGTATCACCGAGCTGTCGGTCTCGCGCTGTATCATCTCATTCATTCCGAGGATGGCCGTAATGGGGGTGCGTATCTCGTGGCTCATATTGGACAGAAACGCGCTTTTGGAATTGTTGGCCTGCTCCGCCTGTTCCAGCGCGTAGGCGAGGTTTCGCGCCCTCTCCTTCTCCTCTTCCGCCAGCCTGTTCTCGGTGATGTCCTCTATGAAAACGTAGTATACCTCCCCGTAGCCCGGAAGAGTCGCAAAGTGGCCGTAGTCGTCCACCCATCTGACGGAGCCGTCTTTCCGGATGATCCGGTACACCACATAATCGATGCTTCTTCTGTTGGAGGGCTGTGATATCTGTTCGTCTATGGAATTCTGGATCTTTTCATAATCCTCGGGGTGCACCATGCCTTTGAAGTTATTGCCGGTAAGTTCGCGGAACTCGTCCACCGTGCCGCAGCCGAAGATCTCACAGGTGGACTGATTCACATACAAAAGCTCCATGGTCTCGTCTGCGCGGTAGATAAAAAAGCCTCCGGGCATCTGTTCCGCCAGCCATTCAGCCGCTGACATTCCCTCTTTGGAGGGAATGGTGTTCATTATATCATCGCTTATCAGTCTGTTTCTCTGCATCCTGGCACCTCTTTGAACATGGTTCCTGCAACGCGTTCATTATAGCACAGAACATATCGGGATCAGCTTTTCCTCCTGCCCTGTTAAGGGGAATATCGTGCGCTTTACATCATGATGAGAAATATTGTACAGTAATTAAGCGCGGAGAGCAGACAGTTCACGTCTGCCGCTTAATGATACAACATTTTGTTCCGCTCCGTAAACAACATTAATGAAAACTTACCTCAGCAAAGCCGGCGGCAGGGAGGAGCGGATAAAGGGATGAAAAACGTACCGGAGGAAATATGGCAGGAGAGGTGATCATGGGATTGCTGATCCCCTTTGCGGGAACAAGCCTTGGGGCAGCAATGGTATTCTTTTTTTCAAAACAGATATCCGGAGGTCTCAGGAAGATCCTGACGGGATTTGCTGCCGGCGTCATGGTGGCGGCTTCCTTCTGGAGCCTGCTGCAGCCGGCGCTTGACAGCAGCGCCATGGGAAAGCTGTCCTTCATACCCGCCGCAACGGGTTTTCTGATCGGAGTCGGCTTCCTCCTCCTGCTCGACGAGATCACGCCGCATATGCACATGGATCATCAGGTTGAAGGTCCGGAGAGCAAACTGAAACATACCACAAAACTGATCCTTGCGGTGACGCTTCACAATATACCCGAGGGAATGGCGGTGGGGGTCGTGTATGCAGGCTGGCTCTCAGGACAGGCGGACGTCACACATACGGCGGCCCTGGCTCTTGCCCTTGGGATCGCCATTCAGAATTTCCCCGAGGGCGCCATAGTATCCATGCCTCTTCTGGCAGAGGGAATGCCGAAAAATAAGACCTTCGGCTACGGCGTTCTGTCCGGGGCCGTTGAGCCGGTTGCCGCGATCGTGACCATCATGGCTGCGAGGGCAGTCGTGCCTGTCCTGCCGTATCTACTGGCGTTTGCAGCCGGAGCCATGTTCTATGTGGTGGTGGAGGAGCTGATCCCGGAAATGTCCGAGGGCAAACACTCCAATGCCGGCACCATCGCCTTTTCTTTCGGCTTTGTACTGATGATGATCCTGGATGTGGCGCTGGGATAAGACGGCTCAGGCTGCCGTTTCATTTTTTGCGGCTTTTTTCTTCTTCATTTCCAGGATGCCGAGGGCGATGAATGCGACTCCCGCAAGCACCATGATCAGACCGGAGATGATGTTGGAAGTGCCTGTTTCGGATACCCCTTCTATGTACAGGTGTGAATAACTCATGGGCTCATAGTATACATTGATCTTTGAGCCTGCGGGGATGCTCTTTTTCGCTTTGACGGTAATGGACTTCTGACTTCCGTCTATCTCGTAGTCGATGGTGGTCCTGTACTTTGAGCCGGATTTTGAAACCTGCGAAACGGTGCCCACCGTTGTTTCCGTGCATTCGGCGTTCTTACGGTTTGTTTCCGCGCTGATAAAGAAAATGAAATACAATCCTCCGAGCAGTACAAAGATGCCGACAACAATAGAAGTGATGTGGGAATTCTTCATTCTCTGACTTCTCTGATAACTGTTGCTCATAACGCACCTCCCGAAAAATAAGATGTGAAGGAAAATGTAACCGATCCCATATTAGCATCCGTGTCTGGAATATTCAACGAGCGGTATGCTATACTGTCAAAAAACCCGACAGATCGGCGGAAAGCCCCCGGCAGAGGAAGAACCTTATGGCACATAATGATAAAATCGTTCCAGATATACTCATCACAAATGACGACGGCGTAGGATCGGAGGGTCTCGCAAGGCTTGCGGAGGCTGCGAGGGAGTTCGGCAGGGTCTTTGTGGTAGCCCCTGCTCACCAGAACAGCGCAGCATCCCACAGCATCACCTTAAGACATTCGATAGAGGTCTGTCCCTATGACATTGCGGTTGACGGGGTGGAGGCCTGGTCCTGCAGCGGAACTCCCGCGGATTGCGTAAGGGTCGGGAGCCTTTCAGTCATGCCCGGGAAGCCGGATGTGGTCTTTTCCGGAATAAACCGGGGATATAATATCGCATCCGACATACAGTATTCCGCAACTGCCGGAGCGGCTTTCGAAGCGGAATTTCAGGGATGTCTCGCCATCGCTTTTTCGGAGGACGACGGGGACTGTCATGAGGTTACTGACAGGTATCTGAGGGAAATGATAGCGGAACTGATAGAAGAGCCTTATATCCCGGGACAGATCGTCAATGTCAATTTTCCCGGATGCAGGCTGAATGAATGTAAGGGTATACTCCGGGACAGAAGGGTGTCCCGCCTCGCCTATTTCGAGGATCATTACAATGTGGTGCGGAAACTCCCCGGCGGGGGGATGGAGCTCATGGTAGAGGGAGTTCACGAGCCCGTTACGGAGGAGGGTTCAGACTATGCCGCTGTCCTGGGAAATCATGTTTCCGTGGGAAGGGTCAGGAACATAAGCTGACATCATTCCCAACGGTCTTTGGGGAGCCATTTGATCAGCAGGTTTTCCAAATCCTTGTTCTTGACGGGTTTCGCGATGAAGTCGTCCATGCCTTCCTTCAGCAGCTTTTCCCTGGCTTCCTCCACCGCATTTGCGGTAAAGGCTATGACGGGGACGTCCCTGTATTCGGGATACTCTTCCCGGATCTTGTGTGTCGTCTCAATGCCGTCCATATTGGGCATCATATAATCCATCAATATCAGATCGTATTTGTATTTGCTGACTGCCTTGAGAGCAAGCTTGCCGCTGAGGACGCAGGTGGACTTTATATCGTATAAGCCCAGAAGGTTTCGGGCCACATAGAGATTTATGCTGTTGTCGTCCACGACCAGGACATTTGCTCCGGGAGCTTTCAGTTCCTTTTCTTCCGCCGGCGCCTCGCCGGAAGCGGCCTGTCCGGCTGTTTCCGGAGCCTGTGCGATCTGCTGCGGGATACAGATCCTGAACTCGCTTCCCACGCCATATTCGCTTTCCACCTCTATCGTCCCGTTCATCCGGTTGACAAGACGCTGGGAAATGGCGAGTCCGAGACCGGTGCCCTCAACCTCCCGGTTCCTCTTGCTGTCTATCTGCGAGAAGGATTCAAAGATGCGTTCATAGTCCTCTTCTTTGATGCCGATGCCCGTATCCGAAACGGTGATCAGAAGGTTGATGGCATTGTCGTCGTCTAAAGGTTCAAATCCGATCTTTATGAAGATCGAGCCTTCTTTGGTGAATTTGACCGCGTTTGAGACTACATTTCCTATCACCTGACGTATCCTTGCGCAGTCCCCACGCAGATATCTGGGAAGATCGGGGGCGATGTCAAGCTTCATCGACACGTGTTTTTCATCCAGGCCCATGGACGCCATGGTGACCACATCATAGACTGCCACATTCACGTCATAGTCCGCGGGAGTGATCTCCAGATTGCCGTCCTCGATCCTGGAGAAATCAAGGATGTCGTTTATTATCACCAGCATGGTGCTGGCGGAGGAATTGATCTGCTTCACATATTCCCTGCCCTTGTCCGGCAGGTCTTCCTTGAGGGCGAGTTCGGAAAGTCCCACTATGGCGTTCATGGGGGTCCTGATCTCATGGCTCATATTTGCAAGGAAATCGCTCTTAAACTGGGCCGCCTGGGCGATCTTTTCCTCATGGACCTGAAGCTCCCGGATCATGTCCGCGGTATTATCCGCAAGCACGGATATCTCGTCGGAGCCGTAGGGGTATTGCCTGATGGCGTCCACCGTGTCGTAAGCCCTGGTGGAGGAGAACTCATTTATCTGTCCGGAGAGGTGTATGATCCTGCTGATGTGATACCGGTTGATGAAGTACAGGAGGAGGGCGGTAAGCAGTATCAGTATGGCGCTGAGCTGGAGGATCAGAAGGAATGTCCCTTTTCCTATCATGCCGTTTACGTACGACACATCGATCTCCGATACCACGAGCCCTATGGTCTCCCCGCGGATCACAAGAGGCGTGTAGCATGAGTAGTTATTGCCCCACTCATTATTCCACTCATAGATTTCGTCATACCTCACGCCGTTCTGCCAGGTTTTCCACAGCAGTTCGTGCTCCGCCGGATCCTCATAATACGAATCCCCCAGATACAGAAAGCCTTTATGGAAAGGATCCTCGGTACGCTCTCCGTCTATCATGTACATGGTGTAATGGGTTTCGTCATCGGGAAGGAGGAAATAAGTGTATGGCAGATAAAAGGCCTCTCTGGCCTTTTCAAAATTCAAAAGCCAGTATTCGTGGCGCCAGGTGTAATACAGGTTACTGACTTCATCCGACAGTTCGTCGGAAGTCACGTCGACTTTGAAGGTCTTTCCGGGATATTCGCTTCTGAAGGTGGTAAAGAATCTGTCCCTTGCGGAGTTACTCTCGTCGAAATCAAGAGGAATGCGGATCTCCTTGTAATGCTGCTTGTAATAATTTACATAGGAAATAAAATCATCCGGATCTTCCTGAATGAGTTCGATGAGATAATCATCCACGCCCCGTAACCGGTCCGAGCAAAGGGAACGGAACTGTTTCACCTGATTAAAAAACGTTACGATGGCCGAAACAGCAATGGTGATGACTACGAATATTGAGATCATAAAGGCAAACTGCCTGATCATCCTGCTGCTATGCTTCATATCTTCAGATGATAACGCTTTTTCGTCCTCCCGTAAAGGGTTTACGCTGACAAAACATTGACAGAACGGAAAACATGAGCGAAACGGTTCGGGTTAAAAAACATTTGACAGTCGACAAAATTTGTGATATTTTTCACTCGCGCGAAAAGGACACCCCTGTTTGATCCACAGGGGTTTTTTCATGAAAGGGAGCCGGGAGGTAAGGAGTATGATCAAGGAAGCAATAGTTAAGATCGTGAACAAAGAAGACCTGACCTATGATGAAGCCTATGCAGTGATGAATGAGATCATGAGCGGGGAGACATCCCCCACTCAGAACGCAGCGTTTCTGGCCGCTCTGTCCACGAAGAGCGCGAGAGCCGAGACCACCGATGAGATCGCAGGCTGCGCCGCCGCAATGCGGGATCACGCCACAAGGGTCGATACCGGGATGGATGTGCTCGAGATAGTGGGCACGGGAGGCGATAATGCCCGGAGCTTCAACATTTCCACTACTTCCGCGCTGGTGGCGGCAGCAGGAGGGGTGAAGGTGGCCAAACACGGCAACCGCGCGGCCTCTTCCCTGTCCGGCACGGCGGACTGCCTGGAAGCCCTGGGAGTAAATATAGACCAGAGTCCGGAAAAATGCATCGAACTCCTCAGGGAAGCCGGAATGTGCTTCTTCTTTGCCCAGAAATATCACACGTCCATGAAATACGTGGGACCCATCCGGAAGGAACTGGGTTTCAGGACGGTATTCAATATCCTGGGGCCTCTCACCAATCCGGCCTCGCCGAAAATGCAGCTCCTGGGGGTCTACGACGATTATCTTGTGGAGCCTCTCGCCCAGGTCCTTTCAAGCCTCGGGGTGGAGCGCGGCATGGTGGTGTACGGCATGGACAAGCTTGATGAGATATCACTTTCGGCCCCGACGAAGATCTGCGAACTGAGAGGGGGCTGGTACAAAACGAAGCTCATCACCCCCGAGGATTTCGGCTTTGAGAGATGTAAAAAAGAAGATCTGGTGGGAGGAACGCCCGAGGAGAATGCGGCCATCACCAGAGCGGTCCTTTCCGGGGAAAAGGGTCACAGGAGAGATGCTGTCCTTATGAATGCGGGGGCTGCGCTGTATATCGCGGGAAAGGCCGAGAGCATGAAGGCCGGGACGGAGCTTGCGGCGGAACTCATCGATTCCGGCAAGGCGCTTCAGACTCTGGAAAAGGTGATAGAGGTCAGCAGGCGTTGATCCATGACTATACTTGATGAAATAGCGGAATATGCGAGAGAACGGGTATCGGCGGCAAAGAAGAGAGAGGACACGGCGTCTCTCAGAAGGCGCGCTCTTGATGTGCCGAAGGGGGATCTCCCCTTCGAGTCCGCTTTGAGAAAGCCCGGGGTCTCATTTATCTGTGAATGTAAAAAGGCGTCTCCCTCCAAAGGGATCATAGCGGAAGAATATGATCCCGTGAACATCGCTCTGGATTACGAAAGAGCGGGGGCAGACGCCGTATCTGTCCTTACGGAGCCCCGGTGGTTTCTGGGGTCCGACGCTTATCTTGAACAGGTTTCCCGAAAAGTCGGTATACCTGTCCTTCGGAAGGACTTTACCGTAGACGAATACATGCTTTATGAAGCAAAGCTTCTGGGGGCCCACGCGGTACTCCTGATCGTGTCCATCCTTTCCGGGGAGCAGATCGGGGAATACCTGGAGATATGTGGTCAGCTGGGGCTTTCCGCCCTGGTGGAGATCCATGACGAAAAAGAGGCGGAGACGGCCGTGGCTTCCGGAGCGCGGATAATAGGCGTGAATAACCGCAATCTGAAGGACTTTTCCGTGGACACGGGAAACAGCGGCAGATTGAGGGACCTGATCCCGGAGAACATCCTTTTTGTGTCCGAGAGCGGCGTAAAGAGTTTCTCCGACGTTGAAAACATAGCAGCAATGGGGGCTGACGCGGTTTTGGTGGGAGAGACCATGATGAGGGCCCCTGACAAGAGGAAGGCCCTGGATGCCCTCAGGGGGATCTCCGTATGACAGGGACGGACCCTTCGGCAGGCGGGATCCCATTCACTGCGGATGGGAAACTCCGAAAGACCGGAAAGACCGGCATCAAGCTCTGCGGGCTCATGAGTAAAGAGGATATCCTGACCGCAAACGAACTGAAGCCGGACCTGATCGGATTCGTATTCGCAGAGAAGAGTAAAAGGCGTATTTCCCGTGAGGATGCGAGACTGCTCAGGGACATGCTGCTGCCGGGGATCGGGGCAGCGGGCGTATTTGTGGATGAAGACCCCGAAAGGGTTGCAGGATTGGCCCGGGAGGGTATCATTGATATCATCCAGCTCCACGGAAATGAGGACGGTGATTACATCAAATGCCTCAGGGAAATGACGGACAGGCCGGTGATAAAGGCTTTCCGCGTCAAAAAGAGAGCGGATCTTTCGGTGGTGAACGGATGCACCGCGGATCTTGTCCTTCTGGATGCCGGGGCAGGCGACGGCGTAACCTTTGACTGGTCCCTGCCGGACATGGTGGACAGGCCTTATTTCCTCGCGGGAGGACTGGATCCCTGCAACGTGGCAGACGCCGTGGAGAGACTGCATCCCTTTTTTGTGGACGTAAGTTCCGGCATTGAGACCGGAGGCAGAAAGGATCCCGTGAAAATGAGGGCCTTTGTGGAGAGAGTCAGAGAAGCGGACCGGAGATGCATCGGGTCGGACAGGAGTGATAATGGGTGAAAGAGGAAGATTCGGGATACACGGAGGACAGTACATTCCCGAGACGCTGATGAACGCCGTGATCGAGCTTGAAAAGGCGTATGACAGGTACCGCGGGGATCCGGAATTCAACAGGTAACTGGCGGACCTTTTCAGAGATTACGCCGGGAGACCGTCCCTCCTATATTTTGCCCGGAAAATGACGGAGGATCTGGGCGGAGCGAAGATATACCTCAAGAGGGAGGATCTGAACCACACCGGCGCCCATAAGATAAATAATGTGCTGGGACAGGCGCTGCTTGCCAGGAAGATGGGAAAGACCAGGCTCATCGCAGAGACCGGCGCAGGCCAGCACGGCGTCGCAACCGCCACGGCGGCGGCCCTCATGGGAATGGAGTGCGTGATCTACATGGGCGTCGAGGACACGAAGAGACAGGCGCTTAACGTATACAGGATGCGGCTTCTGGGGGCGGAGGTGATACCGGTGGAGAATGGCACGGGTACCCTTAAGGACGCGGTATCCGAGACCTTCAGAGAGTGGACGAGGCGGATCGACGACACCCATTACTGCCTGGGATCGGTCATGGGGCCCCATCCCTTCCCTACCATAGTCAGGGATTTTCAGTCGGTAATCTCCAAAGAGATAAAAGAGCAGATGCTCGCCAAAGAGGGCAGGCTCCCGGATGCGGTCATAGCCTGCGTCGGCGGCGGATCCAACGCCATAGGAAGCTTCTATCACTTCATTGACGACAGGGAAGTGAGGCTCATCGGCTGCGAGGCAGCGGGCCGCGGGATCGACACCTTTGAGACTGCAGCCACTGTATCCACCGGACGTCCGGGCATTTTCCACGGGATGAAGTCCTACTTCTGTCAGGACGAATTCGGCCAGATCGCTCCCGTTTACTCCATCTCGGCAGGACTTGATTACCCGGGGATAGGGCCCGAACACGCATTTCTCCATGATTCGGGGAGGGCGGAATATGTCCCGGTCGCGGATGAAGAGGCGGTCTCGGCCTTTGAATACCTTGCGAGGACGGAGGGCATCATCCCTGCCATAGAGTCCGCCCACGCAGTGGCGCACGCCATGAAGATCGCCCCCGGAATGTCAAAGGATAAATGCATAGTGATCACCATATCCGGCAGGGGGGACAAGGACTGCGCGGCCATCGCCAGGTACAGGGGAGAAGAGATATATGAGTAATATAAGACATGCGTTTGAAAAGGGTAAGGCATTCATACCCTTCATCACCTGCGTCGATCCGGACCTTGAGACCACATACCGCTGCGTGGTGGAGGCCGAAAGGAACGGGGCGGATCTGATAGAACTTGGGATACCCTTTTCCGATCCCACGGCGGAGGGCCCCGTCATACAGGAAGCAAATGAAAGAGCGCTCAAAGGCGGCGTGACTACGGAAAAAGTCTTCGACCTGGTGAGAAGGCTGAGGGAGACCGTCCATATCCCCATGGTGTTCATGACCTACGCGAACGTAGTCTATTCGTACGGCGCGGAAAAGTTCATCCGCACCTGCAGTGAGATCGGCATGGACGGCCTGATACTTCCCGACGTTCCCTTTGAGGAGAAGGAGGAATTTCTACCTCTGTGCAGGAAATACGGTCTGGATCTTATTTCCATGATCGCTCCCACGTCGGAGGACCGCATAGCCATGATCGCCCGGGAGGCCACCGGATTCCTGTATATAGTGTCCAGCCTCGGTGTGACGGGAGTCAGATCCGAGATCACCACGGATCTTTCCTCCATCGTGAGAGTCGTGAGAGAGAATACGGATATCCCCTGCGCCATAGGCTTCGGCATCTCCACGCCCGAACAGGCGGAAAAGATGGCAAAGCTGTCCGACGGCGCCATTGTGGGGTCGGCCATTATCAGGATAATAAAAGATAATAAGGGATCGGCTCCCGAAAAGGTGGGGGAATATGTCAGGGAAATGAAGGCGGGGGTGCTCCGGTGACGAGGACAGGAGGCCCGGGGCATTGACCGCAGAGAGGATGTATTCCTCGGTAGAGGACGCTGTAAGGGATCTTTACGGAAATTCGGTGAGGGTTCAGACGAAAAGGCCCGTGTCCGGCGGGGATGCCAATGATTCGTCCCTGCTCACCCTTTCGGACGGGAGCAGGATCTTCATAAAAGAGAATTCCGCCGGCAGGTCTTCCTTTTTTGCGGCTGAAGCCCAGGGGCTTTCGGCCATCTCCATGACCCGGACCATATCGACCCCCGCTCTTATCTGCAGGGGGTGCGACCGTCAGAGAGGACGGTCTTTCCTGATGCTCGAGTATCTGGAGGGGAGGACAAAGATACCGGATTACTGGGAGGTATTTGCCCGTGAGCTTGCGGAGATGCACCGGGCGGATACCGGCAGATTTGTCACCGGAGGAAAGTACGGATTTCTGAATGATAATTTCATAGGCGCAGGCGAACAGAAAAACGATCCCCGGGACAGCTGGGTCTCGTTTTTCGTCGAATGCAGGCTGGAACCGCAGTTCGATAAGGCTTCCCGCTACTTCAGCCCCACCGAGAAGGCCAGGATCCTCAATCTCATGGACCGGCTCGGAGATTATCTCACCGAACCCGCCCATCCCAGCCTTCTGCACGGAGATCTGTGGGGCGGGAATTTCGTTACGGGAAATGACGGGAAAGCCTGGCTTATAGATCCTGCGGTCTATGTGGGGCATGCGGAGGCGGATATCGCCATGACGGAACTCTTCGGCGGCTTTTCACCGCAGTTTTACGATGCATACGGGCAGGAGGGGGATCTGGATCCCGGTTATGAGGACCGCAGGGATCTCTACAACCTGTATCACCTGGTGAACCATCTGAACCTGTTCGGAGGCGGTTATCATTCTTCGGTCATGAGGATAGTCACGAGATATTCCGGATGAGGCCCGTTCCCGGGACGGCGTCTTCGGCGGATCGGAGTAAGAGGATCCCCGTCAGGGTGTCACCCCGCTATAAACAGAACCCCCAGAGTACCCGGTCCGCAGTGCGACGATATAACGGACCCCGCTCTTGTCACAAGGATCTCATCGAAATGCTTTAGCTCCGTGAGATAATCTCTTACGGATCCTATGGTTTCCGGATCACAGCCCGAATGGGTGATGAACACTCTCTCGGACCTGGCGTTCAGCAGGTCCTGCTCCATGTCCCTGACATAGTCCGAAATATATTTTTTTGCGGAACCGCGGTATTTCTTTTCGGGATGCATCTCGCCGTTTGAAACGGCGATCCGGGGGTGGAGCTTTAGGGCGGCGCCAAGGAGCGCGGAGAGACCGGAACAACGTCCTCCCCTGTAAAGATACGTAAGGGTGTCTATGACGAAACTGGCCCTCACTTTGGGGATGATCGCGGATATCTCGTCGACGATCTCCTTTCCCGACATGCCTTCTTCCGCCATCTCGCAGGCGGCAAGGACCTGAAGCCCTATTCCAGTGGAAAGGTTCCTGGAATCTATGACGAACACCCTGTCGGTCATGTTCAGTTCCTCCGCTGCAAGCCGGGCGTTATTGAAGCTGGAGGACATGGAGGAGGAAATGGTGAAGATGATGTACTCGTCCCCCGGGTCGTTGATGAAGGACGTGAAAAAAGATATCCCCGGCGCTGCCGTCTTTGGGGTGGCGTTGTTCTCATCCGACCATTTATACAGGTCTCCGGGGGTGATGTCGATCCCGTCTCTGTACTCAGCATCACCGAGCCTTACGTACAGCGGGATTATCTTTATATCGTATCTCTCTATCAGTTCGGGAGAGAGATCACAGGTACTGTCTGATAGTATTCTGACCATCGCTTTTCACCGAAATAGTATTATCTAACGTCCGTCTTCAGAATTATATCATTATTTCAGATTAGTGCAATGCAACCAAAGGGCATCGGATGTCGCAGCCAGGAAAAAACAATCTTGCGGTCGCAATGTGACTGTGATAGCATAAGGTATAAGAATTCAAGAGAATACGCGGTGTACCACCGGACGGGATTGCCGTCCCGTCCGGCAGGGATGGTTGGGGTATTCAACCACACGATACAGACTCTGTCTGCGGCACACGCAGGTTTATTGTAGCATTTTTCTTTTTGAATGCACAAGACCTGCGTTGTGTCCGGATGTTTCTGTTTGTGTCCGATCAAAAGAACGGATGCAGGTGTGGATCACGCCTGTGTCCGTTTTTTCTTGGATTCGGAATAGGCCATTGTGAGGGTTGGAGAGTTGAAAAGTATCGGATGAAACAGGGCATTATTCCTGCGGAAAGGCAGGTGAGATGCCGTTTCAATCCCATGTCATTCCGAACGAGGTGAGGAATCTTATTTAAAACGGAGGGGTGAAATGAGAGGAATGAAAAAAGCGAAGAGTATTAGGATACTGAAAAAAGTGACTGCTCTGTTACTGGCCGCAATCCTGGTAGCGGGGGACGGTGGAACTGTGCTGGCTATGGGAGCAGGGAATGAGACGGAGAATGCTTCGAGTCACGCAATAGAAGTTTCTTCCTAGTTTGAAATAAAGAGTGAAAGTTTCGGGATATA